>JAUZPB010000019.1 GCA_030706145.1 Bacteroidota bacterium | reverse complement strand
CCGGAAAAGATCACAAAAAGATCATTGTTTTTTTGAACATCTCCAGGATAAAATAATTCAGGATCTATGCCTTGAATAAGATAATCAACATTTGTAATTCCCTTTTCAAGCATTTTATCGCGGTTCCATGTGGAGCCGCCAATTACTTTTTCATATTTTTTTGCATTTTCTACTGACAGATCGGTAAGTTCACTTTCAAAAAAAGTATAGCCATAATTCTTCTTACCTCTTAGTTCAGAAAGTGGGAAAAAGTTCTGATTAGTAAGTGCATGAAGAACTGTTCCATCAATCAGATCGGTTTTCTTAAAATCCCTTAGTTCCTCAACATTAATAACATTAACTCTGTCGGCAAGCTCTTTTCTTAAATATTTACTACAAACCCCCCATCCGAAATTTTCTCCAGAAGTAAGAGCAAGGTAAATATCATCTTTCCTATCTTGTGCAACGAAAGCCGAATTTAATTCCTGCTGTGTAGGTTTCATGCAGAGAAAACCCCAATACATATCTTTACCAATCTTCAGGTTAAGGTCATGATCAGCTATGTCCAATATATGAAATCCACATCTCTGCATAAGGGATATCCACGATGATTTTGGAAGCACACTATAATGATTAGGGTTTGTTTCATGATGAGCCTCGGTATCGGGAGCCGGCATTTCAATATAAGCTAAAGATCCAGGTTTAAGTACTCTATAATATTCAAAAAGAGTATAATATGGCGCAAAACTATGTTCAATGCAGTGCCTCGACCAAATAAAATCAAAAGATTCGTTTTCAAACTTCAGGAAGGACTGATCCATTTTTTGAACATTAAATCCTTTTTCCCTGCAGACGAGAATATCTTCATCACTTAATGTAATACCAACAGGTTGAAATCCCTTCTGAGTAAAGATTTCAAGTGCGGGTCCCTGTCCGCATCCTATATCAAGTATCTTAGCATTAGGTTTTAGTGTCAATTTCGAGAATAATCCATTTAGTACATTATTTGTAATAGTTGAATGCAAGTAAGTTATAGGTTCAGCATAAGCTTCATTTTCAAGTTTTGAAAGAAATATATCTAGAGTTTCGAAAGAACGTTTCATAGGTGATACTTCTATTTTTGAAGGTTTTGTGTTTGAATGTTTTGTATTTGAAGGTTTTGTTAAAGACAATAATTCTGATTTTAGACTATTAAAGACTGAATCCCAGTCACAAAGGGCAGGCTGTCTAAAGAGCCTCATTGTAGGATACCATGGAGAATCAGATCTTCCAAGCATCCATCTCCAGTCTGGGACATAAGGTAACAAGACCCATACTGGTTTTCCCATTGCACCTGCAAGATGCGCAACAGAAGTATCGACTGTAATTACCAAATCCAGATGAGCAATCGCAGCAGCTGTATCAGAAAATGAGTTTATTTGTTCATCAAGGTTTTTTATCATCAACTGATAGTCTCTTGCCTGAATTGTTGGAAATCCTTTTTGAAGGCTAAAGAATTCCGTTCCTTCGATAGAAAAGAGAGGTAAAAATCTATTTAATTTAACTGAGCGATGTCTGTCATTGGAATGTGTAGGGCTACCAGCCCAAACTATTCCAATTTTTAACTTGTCTGAATTTTTAATGATTTGAGTCCATTTCTCCATATACTCTTTTTCAGGTTGCAGATAAGGAACCGTAGAGGGAATATTTTCCAGTGTTGTATTAAAGAAAAGTGGAAGACTCAGGAGCGGAATGTCATAATCATAATTAATTACTGGAGCATCAACAAGATTCCTTTCAATAATTTCATCTATCTCGGGAATTGATTTCATCAAGCCAAATAGCGATTTGTCACATTCAAAAATTATATATGCTCCATGTTCCTTAAGGAGTGTTAAGTACCTCTCAAACTGCAGAGCATCTCCAATACCCTGCTCAGCATAAACAAGAACTTTTTTTCCCTTCAGATCAGCCCCGGAAGTAATAGCTTTATCAAAATGCCGTAAACCAAAGTCCTTTCTACCCGTTCTCCATTCATATTCTTTCCATCCCTCTTCGAATTGTCCGGACATTAAGAGAGCCTCACCTTTATTATAATGAGCAAGCAAATTATCACTATCCAATTCGATGCTCAGGTTAAAATATATAATTGCATTTTGCAGATCGAGCTGTCTTAACTTAGCAAAACCAAGGTTGCCATACGAGACAGCCATCTGGGTCTTGTCATTTTTTTCTATTGCGAGTGATAATGCCTTATCGAATAATTCGAGACCTTCCTCTACCTTATCAGTATTGACTTTTAGCGCGCCAAGATTAGTAATTGAGTTAAAGTAAAGAGGATCACTCTCAAGAGCAGATAAATAGCATTTTTCTGCTTCATCAAAGTTCTTCAATCCCACATAAAGCAATCCCAGATTATTTAATGCATCCAGATAATCTGGTTTTACCTCCAAAGCCTTTTTGTAATATTTAAGGGCTAGTTCGTTATCATCCTTTCCCTGATGACAAACGCCAAGACTATAATAGGCCAGCTCAGAATCTTTATTAATGCTTAAGATTTTCTCATAATATACTATTGATTCGTCCAGATTATTTTGAGAAAAGCAAACCATTCCAAGGAGATTTAATATATCCTGATTAGTGGGTTCATTTACGTAAAGTTTATTCAACAATTCCTTAGCAGAATTATAGTCTTTATTATTATAGTACTGCTGGGCATCAAGAAATTCTTTTGATAGGTTTTTCCCGGATATTAGTCCACCAAGGTTGCTGACGGCATTCTGGTTATTGGGTTTTGATTTAATTGCCTGTGTAAAAGCTTTTTCTGCAGATTCGATATCCCCTAGCTGCTTGTAAATAATTGCTGAATTATTCAGAGCTTCAGATAGAAATGGATTTTGCTCGAGTGCTTTACCATAATGATAGAGTGCCTCATCGAACATATTAAGGTTTTGATAAGCCAGAGCTATGTTATAATGAGCTTCAGTATGTTCATTGTTGACTCCAAGAACAGTGTCAAAAAGACTTATTGCCTCCTGAAACCGTTCGGATTTTGAATAAATTACAGCAAGGAAATAAGCAACTTCTGGGTCATTTGGAATCTCATCATGCATTGCAATGAGTATCTTTTCGGCTCCCAAATAATCTTTCCTTTGGAAAAGTTCAAGTGCATTTTGATATCTAGAATTCATCAGATTATTGCTCCCAATTTCTGCAAAAGGATTTGAAATTTTTCTTTGAATACCGGAATATGGCCAAATTGCTTTTCAGCAAATGACAACCACTCAGGTATTTCCGATAGTTGATTTTGCAACAGAAGAATTGATATAAGATAAAAAACAGCAGAAGGATCCTTCTGTTTTAATTCCAGAGATTGTTTTAGGCAATTAATGCCTTGATCAGAATTGCCATTTTGATAATAAAGATTTCCCAGGGCAATAAGAAACTTAGCATTGTCATTGAATTTTGTTTTAACGGCACAAAGAATTTCTAATGCAGCCAGCTTGTCTTTTCTGTTCTCTATGAGCAGTAAAAATAAATTCAGGTTATCCTTATTTATAAAGCTGGCTATCCTAGAGAAATCTGACCTTAAAAGTGGTTTTTCATCCAGCAGCAATGAAATCAAATTCTGGTATGATTGATCGGATCTTGTAAAGAAAAAATCGAATTCATTTATTTTCTGGTTAGCTAAAGAAAGATATAGCCCATATGAATAGATTTTATCCGGTTCAATATAAATATCCAGAATTGAATTGCTTTTCTTCGTATTCTTAAGCTTTTCATTATTTACAAAAGAATCTTTACAGAAGGCAATAGCCTTATCAATATTCCCCGATTTAAAGTTAATTTGTGCTGCAAGAAGGTTAAGCAGCGGATTTTGGGGATCATAAATCAATCCATCTGTTATGGTTTTTTCAGCTAAGTTTGTATCAAATAATTCTGAACTATAATAATCCGCTATATTGAGGTAACAGATTGATCTGTAGGCAACATTTAAGTTTTTATCCTCAAGGGCTATATTGAAAAATCTAAATGCATTTTCATAGTTCTCAAGGATCTCATAAGTATTCCCTAAATGGAAGGCATAATAAGATGATTTATTTTCTTTATATTCATCTAGTAACAGTTCAAGATTTCTACTTGCTTTTTCTTTAATCCCGCCTAAATGTATATTATAACCCACATGAATAATTTCTATATCTGTATCCACAATACTATAGCCGCAACTTATAAGCGAATCTTCTATCTGTTCATGTACTTTCCCATGGAAACGTATTTCTGGTGAGTTATTAAATAGGCGGGTATACCTCATTAGTTTTGGTTTACCATTTTTTTCATCGATACTATTGACCAGGCATCTAAGGCCGAGCAAGGCAGGTTGATTCAGCTTTTCGATTGTATCATGAATTATTTTTCCTGACTCATTTGTAATACGCTCATCTGCATCTAGATATAATATCCACTCACCTTTTGATTTACTTAAAGCATAATTGCGGGCAGCTGAAAAGTCATTTATCCATTCGAACTGATATAAACTAGCTCCATATTCATTTGCAATTTTCAATGTACTATCAGTTGAACCAGTATCAACTATTACAATTTCATCTACAATATCCTTAACTGAATCAAGACATTGCTTTAGGTATTTCTCTTCATTTTTAACAATCATACTAAGGGAGATCAGAGGAGATTTTCGGATATTCATTCTATTATTTCTAGTTCAGTAAATTCTTGTGGTTCAGTTAATTAAGTATTGTAACAGTACAATAGAAGCATTGTACAAATTTTATTCCACCTTAAAACCGGGGGTATTAGGCTAAAAATGGCGTTTTTATAGGAGAATTAAAGGAAAGTGGCTATTATTAGCCATGGTTGAGTAGGAATTTTAAGATACATAGGCGGAAAATGGTTAATCCGCCTGTGTGTCAATCAAGAGAAAATACTTTTAATCTATTATAATAGTTTTACCGCTTGCAAGTTTCAATGTTGGTTTATCACAAATATCGTTATTTCCGAAACTTTCAAGTACACTGTTGGTTTTAGCAAGACCCTCCTCTGCAGCTAAGTTAGTATTGTCATTTTTTACTGCCCATTCAAACATTGTCTTTGCTTCCTCATACATTTTAGTTCTATAAAATATTTCGGCAAGTCCCCAGCATGCGATCGAAGAGTCTGGAGAAATATTTAAGGCTCTTTCAAATGACTCTTTAGCTTCTTCGAGTTGATTTAGATTAAGATAAGCCGTTGCCTTCATATTAAGCATTTCAGTCAAAAGATTTCTCAGGTCAACCAAATCATTAAGAACTTTTTTTTCAACTGAGCTTATTCCATCGATTGCTTGTTCATATTGTCCGTTACTAAATAATTCACCGGACTCAAAAATAACATTTCGGAAATCCGGAAGTTTAACTTCCTCTTTTGATATTAAGGAGTTATGATCAGAGGGAAGGTTCAACAATTCATTTACTTTAGTAAGACCCTTTACAGCAAACTGGTTTTCAGGATTAGTGATCGCAGCATATTCGAACATAGTCTTAGCTTCTTTATCCTGATTTTTAATCAAAAAGATCTCAGCAAGTCCAGCGCAAGCCTGGGAGGAGTTTTGATCAATATTTAGGGATTTTTCAAAACAAATACGTGCTTGATCAATATTATCTAAAGCCAGATAAACAAAGCCCCGCAAATTTTCAGAGCTGATCTTCCAATCATCAGAGTAATTCTGGGATAAATAATTATCAAATTCTTCTAATTTTTCAAGCGATTCAATATATCTTTTTTGTAAAAACATTTCATAAGCAGATGAAAATATTATTTCCAGGTTATCCATTATTGTTCTCCTTGTGCCTATAATAACTATTACCTTAATAGCAAAAACTAATTTTTATATTTTTCCTGAATATAATTCAGGTTATCCAGAGCAATCTGATTATCGGACTGTATCTCGATTACCCTGTTAATGTACCCTAAAGCCTCCAGATAATTCTCATTTAACAATTCAATTGTTGTAAGATTATTTAGCGCAGAGATGTTTTCAGGATCTTTAGTCAGTATATTATGCAATATAAGCTCTGCATCTTTTGTCTTATGCTCAATAATCAAGGCCTCTGATTTCTCGATCATTTCAATGAATGAATTCTTAGTTTCCGGTACCTTGGCACTAGTTAATGAATTATCTTCTTTGTCAATTCCAAATATAAGATTTACTTCATTAAGTTTTTCAATTGCTTTTCGATTTTGTGGGTCATTTTTCACTGCCCATTCAAACATTGTCTTTGCTGAATCAAACTGCTCCTCCCTAAGGAATATTTCTCCAAGCCCAAGACAAGCATCGGAAGAATCACCTGAAATTTGCAGTTGTTCTTCAAAGAATATTCTTGCCTTTTCAAGATCGTTTTCAATTAGGCAGATATTTCCCAGTAAATTCAAAACATCGTCATATTTTATGTTCTTTAATTTTTCTCGTTTTGAATACTTAAATGACTTCTTAGCTTTTAATAATTCAGAAAAGGCGTTTTTATTTTCATTATCCTGTAGAAACGTAAGTCCGCGTTCGAAAGATTGAGTAAATTCATCTGAATTTATTGCAATATAATAGCTCCTATTTTTAATAGACTTTCCGCCGAGCCATATTTCATTTGGATCTGCACCCCACTTGTCAACAAACTTCTTTTTATTTATGGTCAAAATATCCGAATATTTTTCTTCGCCTCCAATTTTGAAGCTCTTTGAGCCATAATGATGTATAAATACGTCTTTTGCAATAACAGTGTAAAATCCAGCTAACTGAGCTCTTAGACAAAAGTCATCATCTTCAAAATTTCCAGGAGAAAATCTTTCATCCAGGCCTCCAATTTTTTCTATAACCTGGCGTTTAATAAGAGTACACAAAAATGCAATTCTTGGGAACTGTAAGATTTGCCCCTGATTGATCTCCTTTACTTTTCTAGCATATTCATTCATTTCTATCACATTCTTGTAAGAGGCTTCTTTATCCAGCTGCACTCCACTTACAAAATTACTAATAGGTCCAACCAATCCAATTGAATCGTCTTTTTTTGCAACATCAATTATTCTATCGAGCCAGCCTTCAGTAACAATAGTATCATTATTCAGTATTAAAATGTATTCGCCTTTTGACCTAATTATTCCCTGATTTACTGCTATAGGAAAGCCAAGATTTTCATTGTTAAGGATCAGACTTATGTTTCGGTTCGATTTTTCAAGATCCTTTAGATAATTTACTGTGCCATCGTTACTATTGTTATCAACAATTATCAGTTCATATTTACTCTTCGTATGTTTCTGTATAGACTCAATACATTCCTTATTATATTCTAATCCATTAAATGTCAAAATAATAATACTTGTCACGGGTTCTTCTTCAGAGCTGCTTTTATCTTTAATCTCAGCACTTCTGACGATGGTATCATAAATATTTTCATAGTCGTCAATATTTTCTTTTAAGGTTTTAATTTTTATCTTCTTTAGGTTGTTTCTAACCAGACTAAGCTTTTCCCTATTATTAAAAATCTCAAGAATCTGATCTACCAGAGCATGAGAATCATTTGGAGCGACTAAAAATCCATTTTCATTATTTATTATTCTTTCATTGATTGCTCCAACTGAAGAGGCCAATACAGGTACACCAAGGGCTAAGGCTTCATTAACAGTCATACAATAAGTTTCGTCCCATATTGATGGAACAATTATCATATCAATATTTGCCAGCAGACTTGGAAGATCATTGCGGTTATACTGACCAAAAACTTTGACATCAAGATTGTTTAATCTATCAGAATATTGAGGTGGAACAAATCCAAATATGCTAAACTCAATATTCTTTTTATTGACATGTTCGATTGTTTTAAGAAACACCTCAGCGCCTTTACGGTCATAGAGATTTCCTAAAAATCCGATTCTAAGAGATTCACCTTCGTTCGTCTTTTGGTTCAATAGATCCAAATTAAGTTCAGGCACAACTATACCGTGCTCTACGACGATGACTTTCTGCTCAACATCAGTACCGAAAGTACTTAGAAGCTTATCTTTCACGAATTTAGAAGGAACTATTATTTTATCAGCAGTGGCTATTACATTTTTTGTAATAATCTCCCGCATTAACAAATAACTTTCCATATCTAAAGACAACCTACGGTCATCTGCAATCCTCTTTTCTGACAGGCATTTAATACAATCTTTATCACTAAAGTCCGCTTTTTCTTTTCCGCATTTTTGCAATTTTTCATTTACCAAATTATATTCCGGACACCAAAAGAAGTAATCATGAATAGAAAGAATTACTTTCTTTTTGCAGGCCTTTGCAACCATTGGCAAGAGTAATGAACTCCACTCTCCTAAGTGCTGGAAATGAATAATATCATAATCTCCACCGGAGATGATCTTTGAAAAATATCTTTCGACATAAATATTTTCCAAATCCTCGGGGAATATAATAAATCTTCCACCTCTTGAGTGATTTTCTTTTAGGACATTATTATATTTTATTATTCTAATATTATCAGAAGTACATTCCTCTTTCATGTCAGACCACAGTGAGCGATCGGCATGAGGGTAAATTATTGTAAAATCAAATTTCTTTTTTAATCCCTCAGCAATGTTCTTTGTGTGCAGCTCTGTACCGCCAAGAGCTCCAAAGTTATGAATTACATGCAATATTTTGCTTTTATCCTGACCTTTTAACTTATGTAATTCACTTCTGATTTTCTCCTGAATATATCTTAAAGGATTTGTAATACAGAAGGCAAAGACTGTTTTATCATAATCGGGGTATCTTTTCTTTAATAATTCAATATTCTTTTTTTTCTTTTCATCCAATCTATCCACATTTTTAAATGAAGCTTCACCATAATGGTGTACATAAGCATCATCGCAGCATACGGATTCTATTCCCCTGTCCCAAGCCCTCATGCAATAATCATTTTCTTCACAATATCCTAAACCGTAGGCTTCATCAAAGCTACCAATCATATTGATCGTTTTACGGCTTATCATCATACAAAAGCCGACTGCTGTAGGGATCTGCAGATATTCTCTTTTTGAACAATTAAACAATAATTCTGATATCTTTTCTATACCAACATCTTCAAGTTCTTTATTATTCTGGTTAATTTCTGGAATTGAGAGAATGGTTGCATTATTAGATAATGGAGAAACTATGCCAATAGATGGTCTTGACAATAAACATCTTTCCATTTTCTCTAACCATCGTGAGGTTACTTGAGTATCGGAATTTAAGATCACTATGTCATTATCTGAAAGCTTAAAACCCTTATTTATATTTTTTATAAATCCAAGGTTAACACTATTTCGTAAAACTTTTATGTTTCCATTTCCTGTTTTATATTGTTTCAATAATTCTTCAACCTTTGGATCATTACTAGCATCATCTAACAAAAATATGTTATGTTTCTTGTTAGTATTTGCTAATACACTCTTAAGACATATTTCCAATTTGTCGCCCGCATTATAAATTGGTATAACTATGTCATAAATTTTTTTAGTTTCAAGGATTTCGGGATACACATAATTTTTGTTTTTCCCGGCAATTGCCAATGAGCTAATTCTTTCTTTAAGCCTAAATTCTATTACGTTTATTACAATTTGAGATAGCTTTGAAGAATCATACCTTGGGTATTTAGGATCCTCTTCATTATTACAAAAATCAGTTAATTTTAGTAATTCAATATCTTGATAATTGATTTTTTTACAAATTTCATTAAAGAGCTGCACGACCAGAATTTCTAAGTCTTTACCACTTAATATTCGATATATCAATAAAAGAGCTGCGTCAACATCATCCTTCTTATAGTAATAATAAGCAAGCTCCGTTAAAACATATTGTAATTCCATTTGCTGGTTTGAAGTGTCAGCTGTTGTGGATTTCTTTTTTATAATTTCCATCAATGAATTCTCATGATAGTTAATGAAATCCAGTATCTTCTTTTGAAATTTATTAATGTTATTTGAGTATTTTCTATTCTTATGATAAAAGACTAGCGTTGTCCAGCAATATTCGTCCCATTTTGAACTTGTCATTGTAGAACCATCATTAGTCCAGGTGAATTCACAAGTAATCTTTTTTATATGAGAGAATTCGTATTTCCTTGATAATTTGATCCACATATCCCAGTCTTCAAAGACCCTGAGAGATTCATCAAAAATAACTCCATCACTAAGACACTCTTTTTTATGCATAATACAAAGGACAGGAATAAAGTTATTATAGAGTATGTCTTCACTGTCAAAGTCAGATGAGTATGGAATATCCCTTTTTGCTGTTTGATTATTCTCAACGTTATTTTCGATTATTAATCTATTAGCATCTGTATAAGCAATTTTACTATTACTATTCTCAAGGTAATTAACCAGGGTTTCCAGGTGGTCAGGATAATATATATCATCGTCATCAAGATAGGCTAAATATTTACCTCTGGAATATTTAATAGCTGAATTTCTTGCCGCAGAAAGCCCTTTATTTATATTGTGAGAAATAAGTCTGATCCTTGGATCCTTCAATTCCTCTATTACAGAAGAAACATCTTCACCATTATCATTTACTACAATTATTTCATAGTCATCATAGCTCTGTGCTAATACACTCTTAATAGCTCTTACAAGCTTATCTTTCCTGTTATATGTTGGAATAATTACAGATACCATTACATTCTGACAAATCTTATTAGATTCATCAAACAAAGGAAGATCTTCCATTATACGGTTTCGCATTGAATTAAGCTCTTCAAGTTTATTTACTTTTTGGGCAACTTCCTGAGCTCTTTGGTAAATCAAATCATCTGTAGGATTTAACCTAACTGCAATTTTGAAATATTCATAGGCCTGGGCAGTATCTCCCCCAAGGGTCATTATATCTGCTAAAGCTTTTGCAACGTAGAAGTTCAGTCCATATTTTTTTAGACATGAATCTATGGAGTCTTTAACCTGTAAAAGGTTTTGTTCTTCAATGCCATTTTGAATTGAGTTAGCATAATTCTCATATTCCAAAATCAGCATACTAATATACTTCTTATCGGTTGAATCAATTGTTAGTACTTCCAGGAGCCTTTCAAATTCTGTTTTTGCTTTATTTATTTGCCCCATACACAGCAAGTATAATATATAGTCTTTTAATGAATCATAATCATCTATAATATTACTTTTGAACAATATCATAGTTGCATTATAATAATCCTGAAACTTAACTAATCCCTTTACTACAGTATTCAAAGCCTTAGTAATATCTAATTTTGATCGTATCTCGCTTTCATTGAAAATAACATCCAATGGATAACTATTTACTATCTTGCGAATTGTTTTCGATTCATAAGATGTATCTACAAAATTACCGAAAGAAACATTTCCCGCATGCTTTCTATATCTATAAACAGTTCTATTATATTTAAAATATCTAGCTTTGAGTGCTATCCTTGCCCATAACTCATTGTCCTGTGCCCTTAAATACTCTTCATCATAAATGCCATACTTTTCATATATTTCTTTTCTAATCATTGAGCCGCCGTCGGTTATACCAGAACCCATAATTAAGTTCATCAGAATTTTGCGGTTTGAAGGAGTATAATCTACAGCTGAATATAGCTCCAGATCTTCTCCTGTCTTGTCATCGAAGGCCTGCAAATTGCCATAAATAACATCTATTTTGGGGTTATTCATTATTATTGATGAATACTCGCAAATTACTCCATTTATTAACAGATCGTCATCACCCATCCATAAGATATACTCACCCTTTGCATATTGAATGCACTTATTACGGGATTTTGGACGCCCCAGATTCATCTCATTTCTGATATATACAATTTTATCTGAGTTAAAAGCTTCAACTACCTGCCTTGTTTCATCCTCAGAAGCATCATCTACGATCACAATTTCAAAGTTCCCTTGCTGCAATAATGCACTTTGAACTGCCTGTATTAAATATTTTGCACGATTATATGTTACAATTCCTATTGTGATAAAAGGAGAATCTTTAGGTTTATTTATTTTCCTCGATATAATATCTTTATTAAGAGTATCTTTAATTAAGTCCTGGATTTTGGGAAGTACATTTTCTTCACTAAAACGTTCTGATATAATGTTTTTATAGCTTAATGAATCATAGTCTTTCTCTGTAATTATTTTAACTGCTTCTTCAGCTGTATTAAAAAGGAACTTCTTATCAAAGATATTATCTAATTTCCCATAACTGTTATGAATAACAGGTTTTATTCCAAGCATCATTGCTTCAGAGATTGAGACAGGGTGAGCTTCTACAATTGAAGTTGAAAGGATATAATTTTTATCTTTTAGCCAATGATTAATGTCTGATATTTTACCCTCAAAAATGAAATTATCTTTTATTTTCAATTCACTTAATAGGTGTTTGCAATAAAGGTAAAGCTGGTAATCTTGAATAGCTCCTGCCATATAGATCTTGTAATTGCTGTCAACATCGACCAGTTTTTTTAATATTTGGATCATTAAGGCAGGATTTTTATCCGAATTAAATCTTGAGATATAGGCGATATTATATCCAGCAGATTTCTCAATAAAAGGTTTAACTTCACTTATAGGGTTCGGAATAATAGAGAAAAAAGAATCTTCTTCAATATAGCTATTTACTAATTCCTTAAAGAGCTCAAGATATTCTTTATTGACAAAGATAATATTATCTATATTCTTCCAGTTAATTTGTTTAATTTCCTCGCCCAATATTTCATATCTATGAATGCGGCAAATTGTCTTTGCATTTCCTGAAAGCCAGCTTCCCTTAACAACAGGTCCATTACCCCACTCATACCACACAAGGTCCGATTCATTTAATATTTTTTGTAATTCATCTTGTTCATAATTTAATTTTGCATAAATGCGGACCTCATAAAATGCACTAAGATAATTAACTATCGATTTTATGAAATGTATATTGCCGGCATCACCTGCCAAAAATGATATAATCTTTTTCATTGTATTTCTATAATTTCCTATATACCCTTTAGACTAATCAGTAATTTTATTCGAATACATTTCAAAATATTCTCCGCCTCTTCCCTGATAAAACTTAGCATGTTTTTGAAATACAGACTTCAGAAAATCCAAATATTTTTTTTGTTTTTCAGATTGTAAAATATCCTTTATTTCAGGGAACAATATTTCAGGAGGATATTTCTGTACCATCTTAAATAGTGCATTTGCCATTATTTTACTACGGACTAAATATTTTCTCGAATTACCAGTTTGAAGGCTTCTATAAAAATATCCTTTTACACCATCTGCCCGAAGAAAATTTATTTTCAGGCTATTGTTGCATAGAAATACAAAGTCCTCAATAGTTTCAAGCTCTTCATAAAGTCCATACTTTTCATATATCTCTCTTTTTTTCAGGCTGCCTGGATTAGGTACCCGGCCAGTAGCTTCGTTAAAAAGACGCCTTACCAGTAATTGATTTCGATCGCCTGAGAAGTCTTCAAATTTATTTTTATCCTCGATTATATTATTGTATTCATCAATTATGGTGAAATATTCCGGATAGACATAATCGGCCTCGGGATTCTTTCTTGCAGCATCATATATCTTTTCCAGGTAATCAGTTTCAACAAAATCATCCGAATCTATACCAAGAATGTATCTACCATTTGACTTTTGAATTGCATAGTTCATTGCAGATGCAAAATTCTTGTGCTCTAATCTGTAAAATTTTATTCTTTTATCTTTATGACTTTCAATTATTGCAGCTGTATTATCACTGCTTCCATCATCAACAATTATATACTCGAAGTCTTTAAAAGTCTGATTCAAAACAGAATTTATGGTTTGCGAAATATATTTTTCTGCGTTGTATGCAGCAGTAAAAATAGTAATTTGGGTATCCAGGTTTTTGTGACTACTTTTATACCGATCTTTGATCATTGCAAGATTTTCATTTGCAATTTTATTCTTTGGATCTATTTCTAACACTCTTGCCAAATATTTAATGGCAACGTTATTTTCATTCAACAGGTAATTGGCAACAGCCAGATTTGTAAGTATTTTTATATCCTTTGGATGATGTAATAATAATTTCTCCAAGGTTTCAATTGCTTTAATATTATTGCCATTTTCTATCATTTCCTGTGACTTTAATATCAGATGTTCAATATCTCCAAGCTCCTCAGACTTACAATCAGTAAATGAATATTCAATCTCCTGATGGCAAGCATTTGGCACAAAATTCTTCAGCGCAGAGACATCAATTCTTTTTCCGTCCTCAAAAATTGAAGCTAAGGCATCAATACTATAATAATTATTATTGCCAGACCTATTTGCTATTTCTCTTTGAACTTTATTTACTGGAATACAAAATGCAAGAGAAGTTCTTGCACATAATAGCATAGGCCTTTGATCTTTGTAGTATTGCTTTACTTCATCGAAGATACCTTCAAGCGAATTCGGATTCTTATAATTGGCTTTACTAATAATTGGAATAACTTCGTCTGTCCTATACAAGGAGCTAGATAATTCCAAAGGATAGTTAAAATCTAATTGCGAGCTAGTCCAGTTGAATAATAGCACATTATTATCTAGCCTGTTAAACTTAGGCAATTCCTGGCTAGAGTTTTTTGGATAACAATAGATTGTATTTTCTCCAAGACGGAGAGAAAAGCCTAAAGCATTTGGTATTTGCTCTAATTTATCGCATAGCTGACTAATACAAAAGTCCCTAATAAAAACATTGTCATCTACTAAAAACATTAAATATTTTGAATCCAAGACAGCTTCAAGTAACTGCACCTTAAAATCCAGCTCCTTTACGAAGACAACATTTTGATATGTTTCTTCCAAGAGTTTATACTGATTTATATATTTGTCATCAGCCTTATAAATAACTATCAGTTCTATATTTTCCGGATCAAGACAATTCAAATAAAATGATCTTAAAAGAGCATCTAGCTGAAGTGCTCTATTCTTGCTAAAAATAACTCCTTTAGTCCTATGTTTCGCCAAATCCATTTTGTTTGTACTTGCGTATTCATTTGCTTTTTCTTTTGAACTAACCTGCTCTTTATTGCAGCCATCGGAAGTGTGAATAGGTTTTCCTTTAATGAACTCTACATGGTAACCTACAGTAAACTGATCAATCATACATTTTTCATCCAGCTCATAGAGAAATCTAGGCAATAGCTCACCGAACAATTTCTTTAAGTTTTCCTCTGATTCACCATGAAGGTGTCTATGCTTAGGCAGAGTCCAAACAAATCTGGCAGTCTCCTGAGAAAGGAGCTTAAAAAAGCCACCATTTGGAGTTATTTCGACCACATTTAGACCGAATTTTTCGCCGAAATGCTTATACCACTCTGGTGTGTATCCACCATAATAGTGATATGGGAGTTGATGCAGTCCCGATCCAAGAGGTGCAGTAATCAACAATCTTCCCCCTGGTCTAAGCAGTCTAGACATCTCTTCAAGAGCTTTTGCTGGCTCTGGGACATGTTCCAAAACTTCAGTACACAAAATAACATCAAAGGAATTGTCTTCTATTGGTATGTTTACTATATCCGAGACATAGTCGATTTTCCCATAGTCTTGTTCACCATTTAATTTAACGCCTTCATATTTCTTGAAATCATGAGTTTTATAATCACAATGATTAAACAGATATTTGTAGGGACAAGTACCAGCGCCAACATCTAATACTTTTGAGCCAGCATTGATTGTTTTTGCTTTTTCAATAACCCATTTATTTCTATTCATCTGGTTGAAGTCATGAATTTCAGATAATGGGATAGTGTTATTCTGCGATATATTATTTTCAATTGTTTTTGAGCATGCAATGGTTTCTTTAATATTACTTATTCCTGCAATTCCTAGGTCTTCATGATTCGAGCCGGTCAACACATCTCTTAACTGCTTTCTCCAAACCTCATATACCTTTTTTTCCCGGTCTGATACAGTGCTTTCCCACAAGATCTTATCGGCCGAAAGCAACATTTCTTCGGTAGATAGTTCACATGTTTTCTCTGCTATGACCTCAACATTTGACAAAAAGGGTTCAACCTTCCATGTGGAGTTATTTACTTTAATTTTTCCAAAGCCAAGGAGACCTAATGTATGCTCAAATCTTTCAGCAAACCAGTGATCTATATGATAAGCCCATGAGGCTGCCTGATCACCAGCAAGGTGACGTACGACGCCCATTTTGATCTTTAATGGCATATCAGAAAGGAGGGTTTTTGCACTTCCGATCAGATCGGGTGTTTCAATATGAAGTTTTCCTCCTAGTTTTAACCATTTATGCCATTTAATTAGCAAGCTTAATGCAGTAACCCGGTTAAAATGTTCATAAACGTGATGAAGCCTGATTTCATCTATTGCATTAGCTGGCAGTTCCATATCAAGCAGGTCGATCTCGATATCAGGCTTTACGTTCATGACATTATGTTTATCAGAAGGATAATCAATATTTACATAATCGGAAAAATACATCTCACCGCATCCTAAATGCAGATTAACAGAATAAATATTTTTTTCTTTGCACTTTCTTATTATTCTTTCATACAAAGTTCCATTATCTGTAGTTTCATAACTAAAATCATTTGGAAGTATTTCAGCATTATATTTATCAATATTAATATTCTTTTTATCAAATAGAATTTTGTTTTGATAGGTCCTATTTTGCTCTTGCAGCCAGTTTTTCATAATGACATAAGCATGAGAGATTTCCTGGCAAGATAAACCTTTATTTTTAATTTCCTTTAAGCTAAGGTTAAGTTGTTTTTTAACTCCAATATTATTACTTCTAGTTTCATTTTGAATTAGCACTTTATCATTATTATCCCCATCAATCTGAACTTTATAATAACCGTTCAATTGTTGGGTTTCCAAAGCAATATTTCGTTCATATTTAATACTATTACTTGAAATATTAGTAAAGCGCACCCATGTATAGCCTGTATACCATGCAATTTTAACAGGCAAAGAAGTAAGCCGTAAAGAAAATTCTGCATCAACCCTAACATAATGGATATTAAATAGACCGATCTTTGGAAGAGACTGTCGGCGTATTAGAAGTCCCAAACCACAAAATGCCATAGGCTTCTTAAATTCTTCCCATTCTTTGAACATAGATTCATAGACTTTTCCCAATTCAACAATTGGAATATCATCATCCCAAACAATACTAGCACCATTAGTGGCCATTACTTCAACTTCGGGATTTGCCATCATAAATTTTTTACAAATCTGAATACCAGGGAAGTAAAAAGCATCATCATCTGATAATAGTTTTATTAGTTCTCCTTCGGCTAAAAGCAGTCCCTTATTTAGTCCGTGAGATTCTCCGCAATCTTTTTCAGATATGTACTTATGAATCTTTCCTGAAATATACAGATCTTCCAGGTATTGTATAGTTCCATCCTCACTACCCCCATCAATAACAACGATTTCCTCGTCATTTTTAATATTTAATAATACCTCATCAATAATATATTTAAGGTATTGGATCTTATTGTAAGTGGTAATAACATAGGAAAGAACTATATTTTTTTTCATACTATTTAATATTCAATTTTATTTTTGTTTACTAAGGGTATATCTTTTTAAGCATTTGAGTATTTTTCACGAGATTCAATAACAGAAAGAGCCTTTAATAGTTCATCTACACCTTCTTCCACAGTTATTGATGTATCATATCCTAATTCATTAATTTTCTTATAGCTTACCACGTAATCTCTTTTGTCAACATCTTCGCCTATATCAGCATAATGTACATAACATTCAGTTTTTTGTTTTATTATATCACAAATTTGTTGTTTACTATAATTCATCTTCTCTGAGCCGACATTATACACTTCTCCTCTCATCTTGCCCATATTTTCAATTCCGAATAAAAAGGACCTAGCCATATCGTACACATGTATGAATGTCCTCATCACATTTTTTTCATATATAACCAAGTATTGTTGTGTTTTCGCTTTATAAGTAAAGTCATTTATCATCAAGTCGAGTCTTAATCTGGAAGAGACCCCAAAGGCAGTAGCGAATCTATATGCAATCACATTTCCCGCATCTAACAATAATCTTTCTGCTTCTGTTTTGCTAGTTCCATATAAACTCAGTGGATTTAAGGGAGTATCTTCAGTACAAACAGAGTCAGCCACACTTCCATAATTACTGCCAGTTGAAGCAAACAGTATTGTACGTCCATCTGAGACCTGCAGGACAGATCTTGTTCCATCATAATTAATAGATTGAGCAAGCGCAGGATTTTTCCTACAAGCCGGGTATCCTACAATTGCTGCTAAATGAATAATTGCATCACATCCTTTAGCAGCTATTTTTATTGAGTTCATGTCTCTTACATCCCCTTTTACGAACTCAAAATTACTATTTGTAAATAGTGGCAATAAACTTTCGCCTCCATACATCAAATTATCATAAACCCTTATTTGATAGCCTCGACTAAGTAGCAGAGGGACTAGAACTGAACCAACATATCCGGCTCCACCAGTTACTAATATTCGCATTCTCACTCCTATAAAATAGCGTTATAGTATTCTATTGTTTCTTTAATACCATCTTTATGTGCAATAAATTTGAAATCTGGAAATAACTCTCTGAATTTTCTGGCATCCAATATTTTCACTGGAGCTCCATCTTGATAATTTAAGTTATACTCTATCTCACCTTTATAACCAAGGAGCTCTGAAATCATTTCTGCTGACTCTTTTATCGAATAGCCCTTATTTTGGGCAATATTTACAGGGTATATTTGTGAATCTTGTAAATTTACACTTTGTGCCAAAATCTGGGCAATATCTTTTATAAATCCCCATTCCCTGATTGGGGAGCCTGAACCCCAAATTTCGAATTGTTTAATATTATTTCTTTTAGCTTGAATCATTCTAATAATCATTCCATTTAGTGCATGTACTTTATTAGGATCTATATAATCACCTGGACCAAAGGCATTCGGGACTAAATAATTAATAGAGTTGATTCCATACTGTTTTTTATAACATTGTGATAATACATATATTATTTTCTTTGAATTACCATATGAGAAAACTGATTCATGCACTTCTCCCTTCCACCAATCAGGTTCATAATGAATATTAGCATCTCCCGGATAAGAGCAATTTGATAGTGGATTAATAATTAATGCATTAGGCAATACTTCGGATAATGCTCTATATACATTTAGAGCAATTTGTACGTTGTCATTGATAACATTGGCAGCAAATTTGTTCACATAATGAACACTACCAACATGAGCAGCACAATTGATAATTACTGATGGATTAATTTCAGTAAAACACTTTTTTGTAATTTCATAGTTTTGCAGGTCAATTCCCTCTTTGCGTGAAACCGGAATTGCAGTATGCCCAGACTTTGATAATATTTCCACAACATGTTTTCCTAAAAATCCATGTCCGCCAAGTACTAATATTTTCATATAGATAATCCTTTATTTCAAATTGTACCGCAATCAACAATAATAGTTTGACCGGTAATAGAATTTGACTCATCTGAAGTCAAAAAGGCTACTGAACTAGCCACCGATTTTATATCTGTTGCTTTTTTTAATGATGTTCTGTTGAATATTTTCATTTTCATTTCAGAAGATATATTAGAACTCATTTCAGTTTCCATAAAACCTGGACACACACAATTAGATCTAATACCTTTTGCTCCCCATTCTTTCGCAACGTTCTTTGAAAAAGCCTCAAGTGCACCTTTTGTGGAAGCATACATTGAAAGTCCCTTAAATCCTTTATGAGCACTTATTGATGTTACAAATACAATTGAACCTTTAATATTATTCAATAACATATCCCGGATTGAATACTTAGTCAGTATAATCGGAGATAAGACATTTACTTTATACATATATTCCAAGGTTTGAATATTTGCATTGGATACTAAATCATCATAGGCATATGCGGCATTATGTATAACAGATTCAATTTGACCGATCTTCTTCAAAGTATTCCAATAGATATTCTTCAGATTTTCATAATCGGATAAATCAAAGGCAATGTGCATAAAATTATCCGGATACTTTTCTGCTAAACATTTAACTTCATCAGAGAAAGTCCGGCTTATTCCAATCACAAAAGCGTCATTTTTATTAATGACTTGCTCTGCTATTTCAGCACCTAAGCCTCTTGAGACACCAGTTATCAGAGTTGTTTTCATTTCTTCTTCTTAAGAGTTCTAGAGATTTCAAAATTGTTTACAAATGAAATAATGCGGGGCACTTTCCATGGTTGGTGCAACTTAAATAATCTATCAAATATCATTTGCTTAAATTGTTTTTCATCAAGAAAAGTATCCTTGATTATTCTAGCTTCTAAGATATTACCAGTTAAGGAGTTCTTCCTAGGGATTATCTGAACGTCTTTAACTCCCTCAATATTTTTTATAGAATCCTCAATCTCAATAATATCGACTCTATAGCCACCAACATTAACAGTGTCACTTTCTCTGGAGATTATTTTAAATCTTTTTTGGTCCACCATCTCGACAAAATCCCCAGTATAATACCAATCGTCTATAATCTTTAACTTTTCAGAATCTCCGACCAAGTATTTTTTGATCAATATTTCCTTATTTTCAGAGATCTTTATTCCATTTGTTAAAGCTTCATCAATATTAAATATTTCTCCATTTGAACTGAGTATAGCGCATGCTTCTGTTGATGCATAAATATTTTTGAAGTTTGCATTTGGGAAATACACTGATAAACTATTTTGAATATCAAAGCAATACCTTTCACCACCAGAGGTTATTTGTACTATATTTGGATTTGTTTTTGCCAAATGCGGGAGAATAGCCTTATAAAAAGTTGGTGTAGCTGAAATGTGTGTAACTTTATGGGAAATTAGTGCTTTTTCAATGTTCTGTAATTCATAATTATACAAATTAATAATTGTATTCTGATTTAGGAAAGCTTGAAAAAATACCTGAATTCCTGCAATATGAGTCGGATTATACAATAGAGCCCAAATATTATCCTTATATCTGGGGTTAACTTTTACATTTCTTGTTAAGCTATTAAAGTCATGAATAATACTTTTAGGTATACCTGTAGTTCCAGACGTGTAAAGCTTTAATCTCCACTCGGAATTTTTAGACATTTTCTCAATAAAATCATTAAGGCTACCTATATGTAAAGGCTGTATCTTTATCTTCTTATCAAAATCTTCTTTATTAATTGATAATTTTGATCTTTCAGTAACTGACAGATTGTAATCAAGAATTGTTATTACTTCGTTGCAATACAAACTGGCTAAGATCTCCAAAAACCCCCGATAAGGATCCCTATTACAAATTATTTTATTAACCTGATCAATTGACCTTAGTTCATTGAAGAAATTTTCATAGGAGATATTTATGTTATTATTTGGATCGACCCAAAAATTCTTCATTGTTATGCAATATTGTTAATAATTCACTTATTTTATCGATAATTTTTTCCTCAAAGATATCAATACCAAACTCATCTTCAATTCTCACTGATAAAGTAGCCAGGTCAAGCGAATCAAAGCCCAAATCATTTCTTAGAGAAACCTTTTCCTCAAGATCAGTAATTATTTCTTTATTCTTTGACAATAGAATGCTATTTAGTATATCTATTATTTTTGTTTCCATCATATACTCCATCGTCTTTCATTTGTTGAATTACATTTTTCAATTTTTTAGGAGATCTGTGAATTATTTTTGAAGCATTTAACCCGCCATATAATGTCCAAGGAGAATATTCTTTTTTAGATATTGTTGAATGAGCAGCTGAGGCAAAACCTTCTGGCAGCTTAACTCCTGGAAGGACAACAGTGTTTGCCCCCAGTAAGACGTAATCTTCAATAAAAATTGTCTCGCATTGTCCACCGAACCTATATTTGGGTGGTACAGATGGCAAATCAAGTGAAGCAATGAGATAATCAGAAGAGCAAGGGTGAAGAGAGCAGCCTGAAGCGATACCCACAAAATCGCCAATAATTATTTCCCCATTGCCACCGCTCATATTAACATTTGATGCAATATGACAATAATTTCCTATATTCAGCTTACAAGATATATATGTAAAGTCATCAATTATTGTATTATCCCCAATTGAAACCAATTCTGGTCTTCTAATACGCACAGTTTTGCCGATAATTACATTTTCTCCGCAATACAAAAGGTCGGACTTATTAAAGAATAGATTTTCAGACATAGTTTATTTTACCAGCCTTCTTTTACCGCTTTAATTACTTGCTCAACATCTGCTTCAGTTAAACCGTTATGGATTGGAATTGAAATTTGATGAGAATCAAACTTCTCCTGATTATATAAACCAGGTGTAATTCCGAAAATTGAATTTCTATCAATCCTTTGATGAACAACAGATGTTGGTACACCACGGTCTTTTAATGCCCTAATAAATTCCTCTCTTTTTTCGACTAGTACAGTAAAGAGCCAGTAAGAGCTCTCCCTGTCTGCTGAATAGTTTAATAGTTTCAAGCCAGGAACGTCTTTTAATTCAGTTTTGTATTTATTAGCAATTGTTATGTGCTTATTTACTATGTTATCTATTGTTTGCAGATTTCCTAAGCCAATGGCGCTGGCAAGGTCATTTAGGTGATACTTATATCCAATTTCATTAATATCATAGATCCTTTCTCCAAGTATTGATGGACTAGAGTTTTCCCTATCAATACCGAACCACCTGCATTTTTTTGCTAATTCATAGTCTTCCGTATTTTTACAACAAAGGGCTCCGCCATCACCTGTGGTTAAATGTTTTATTGCCTGGAATGAAAAGGCAGTAAACTGTGAAATTGAACCAATAGGTTTATTTTTGTATTTGGCGCCTAAAGCATGGGCAGCATCTTCAATTACGAGCGCTCCGTTTTTGGATGCAATTTCATTTATTTCGTCCATATCGCAGGGGTATCCACCCCAGTGCACCGGTAAAATGGCTTTTGTTTTGGAAGTAATCTTATCTTTAATTGAAGAAGGGTCAATATTACCAGTTTCATATTGAATATCAGCAAACACAGGTTTTGCTCCTTGCATCAAGATTACCATTCCTGTTGCGACAAATGTCTGCGGAGATAATATTACCTCATCATCTCTCCCGATTTTAGCTACTGATAAAGCCAGATGTAAGGCTGAAGTTCCACTATTTACACTTACAGGGTTTTCCAGGCCTAATTTTCTGTTTAGTTCTGTTTCAAATCTTGCCGCCATTTTGCCTGCGCTAAGATATGTTGAAGAAAAAACTTCATTAGCTAAAGCAAATGATTCCTTAGAAATATTAGTATTATAAAATTCCATGGTTACCAAACAGTTAAATAAATAAAATCGTAAGAGATCCAAAGCTTTAGGGCCAATATTAAAAGGATTGTCAAAAATCCTTTTTTTATAGTATGAGAATTATTCAAAATGGAAAAAGATCCTTAAAGCGTCTGATTTGATATTATCAGTATATTATCCATTTCAATTAGGACGTAAGTACAATTATCATGCACCAAAATCATTCCAACTTGATAAAAGCCTATTTTTCTTGAAATTACTGATAGTTTAGTAGTAGAAAGGTGAAATCTTGGCTAATTTTAGCCAACATTATATTCGAGTTTAAAGGATATATATTGGTCGAATTGTTTGTTATTTGTTCAGTCGAGAGAGTAAAGTTTATAGAAAAAAAAGGGAAGGGCCTATGGGTTTGAAATGATCAGGTATAAACAGACTGAAGTTTTTCCGAGTAAGTTTTTAACTTTTCATCTACATCTGCCTGCAGAACTGCCAGTCTTTCATCTTTTTCTTTTTGGAGTGCATTGCAGTTCTTTATATGCTCTTCAATTCTTTCTGCAAAACTATCGAGAAAGGATTTTAGTTTTTTCTCATTATTTTTTTTAATAACCTCAGTTTCCCTTTCTTTATATGATTTTAAGTAAGTAATCTTTTTTAATAGTCTTTGCTTTTCATTTATTCTATCTATATAGGCAAATGCAGCTGAAAACATGCAAATAATAATTCCCAGGAGAAAAGTAATTGCACTCCATTTAAGTCCAGAGATTACAACTGTGCCCATAACGTCTTTAAAGCTATAAACATCTTCAATTGTGCCACCATAGCAGCCAACAAATCCGCCCACAATAAAAACCATCAAAGTGACAATAATGTTATAAACCATTGAATTGTTGAAAGCAGACTGAGGATCAAACTTCCTATCTTGTTGTATGTTTTCAATTTTATATTCAACGGCTGAAATATTGTCAGCCACATTCTTCTCTAGTTCATTTAAGGCATCTTCAAGTTTTTTCTGATAAGCTTTCTTTACTTCTTCAGATTCTTTTGTCAGGTGTTTTATTGTTTCCTGATTATCGTTAATGCCCATATCATACTGGACTAACTTTTCAGTTATTTCGTCTTCATATTTTTTGCGAATGGAATTCAGAATTGAGTCGGTCACGAATGTAATTTTCTCACGCAAGAATGGTTTTGAAAATGCCACAATTGCATTTTGGTTACCTGTGAGTGACTGATATACTTTCTCGAGGAAATCGATAGTTTTAGTTACTTCTTCAGTATAAAACTCTTCAAGGAAGAGGTCATGAAGTTTAATAACAATAGATCCAAGGTGGTCATAGCTTAAATTTTCAAGTCCTTTAGTTGCATTAATTATTGCTGCAATTTCCTCGAGCATATCGGCAAAGTCATATTCGGAAAATATGTTATAAGTTATAGCGTTATGAGCATAATACTCCAATAAAGGCAAATTATTGTTTTCAACGGCAAATTGAATTAAGTCTTTATCAAAGCTGACAATTTCATCTAGTATAGAAATTGCAGAATCGTGGTCTCCAATTTTTTTAGCAGAAAGCGCGAGATAAAACTTTGCAGTTATACCATTTGGATTAAAGCTTAAAGCCTCATTAAGGACCTGGTTTGCCTCCATAAATGCATTTTGCTTCATATATGCAAAAGCAGTAAATATGGTAATCACATAGGAAAGATTTTTTTTTACAGCTTCAGTGACTCTTAATTGTTGAAGTTTTTGTAATGATTCGTTGAGCAGTGCAATAGCTTTATCAGGAGAATAAAGCTTTCTATCATAAGTTAAAATTACTGCATGAAGAATTAATTTTAGTATATTGTTAGGGTTTACCTCTCTTTCGATTAGTTTTATTGTCGAAAGAGCATAATATTTTTTTTCCTGTTCGGACTTAAGGATTACCCATTTGACATAAAAATCTTTAATTGATTTATAGCCTTCAACTGAACTAATTCTACCTCTGCTTTCATTTCTAAGCCATTCCTCCATTTTCAGAATGGAGGGAGTATCACAAAGCCAGAAAAAAGGGGCCACGTCATAATGTATGAAAAGCTCGCTTTTTTCTTCTCCTAGTTTAAAGCTATAAAGCTGTCCATATTGCTTGATATATTGCAGATAATCAACATCCTTATTAACAGAATCCTGAAAATGCTCCTTTGCAAATGTCTTAAAACGAGCAATAATCAGTTCCTGAGATAAAGGTTCTTCACGATGTTCAGTTATAATTTCCGGAGTGTCCATCTTCTGTTGTTAATTAAATGAAATATAGGAAATTCAAAATTGTAAAAAATTCCACAAGGAACCTAGTAATAATTATCGTTTTCAATACTGAAAAGTTTAATTTTAAGGTATTTTACATATTTTGAAGGTTTTACAGCAGTGGACTATATAAAATCTTTTTAAATTTCAAGCTTGATAAAGTTATTCAATTGCGGTTACATTTGTAACTTGCTAAAAACTTGGGGTTCTGATTAAGTTTCACCATAAAGTTTATGAAATAAATCTATAATAAATAAAAATTATAAGGTAAAAAAGATGATTAACATACCAGCTATAATTGCTAATGAATTGGCTATAAGAGTCGATCAGGTTAAAGAAGTTATAGCTCTGTTTAGTGATGGATCTACCATTCCTTTTATTGCCAGATATAGAAAAGAAAGGACAGGGGGATTGGACGAAGAAAAACTTCGCGAAATAGAAGATCGCCTGAATTATCTGACAATATTGGAAGAAAGAAAGGAAACTGTCTTAAAAAGCATCGAAGAACAGGGTAAACTTACAGATGAATTAAAAAATAAGATACAAAATTCAACAAAGCTTCAGGAAGTAGAAGACCTTTATCTGCCGTATAAACCCAAAAGAAAAACCCGCGGTACAATTGCAAAGGCAAAAGGACTTGAACCCCTTGCACTGTTTATACTGGAAAATCCGGATTTTTCAGGAAATTTCGAAGCAAAGCTAGCAGAATTTCTAAATGAAGAACTTGGGGTATTGAGCATTGAAGAAGCGCTCAATGGTGCAAAAGACATCATCGCTGAAATGATAAGCGATAATGCTGAAGTAAGAAAAACAGTCCGCCAGTATGCGCTAGATACAGCTGTAGTCGGATCAGAAAAAGCAAAAGAAAAAGAAGATCCAAAGGCAAAGGTTGATACAAAGAAAGATGTATATGAGATATACTATGATTTCAAGGTTGAATTATCAAAGTTAAAACCTTATCAGATTCTTGCCATCAATCGTGGAGAAAGAGAAAAGGTATTAAAGGTAAATCTTAATGTTGAGGAAGCCCCGATACTAAAGGAAATTCTTACAAAGTTTCTAAGTTATCCTGAAAGTGTATTCATGGAAATTCTTCAAAATATTGCTGATGATGCATATTCAAGGCTTATCTTTCCATCTATAGAAAGAGAAGTAAGGAGCCATCTAACTGAAGTAGCCGATCTGCATGCAATTGAAATATTCGCATCAAATCTCAAGCAGCTTTTACTTCAGCCACCAATTTCCAATCGCATCATCATGGGAATTGACCCAGGATTTGTTTCAGGTTGTAAAGTTGCAGTTATTGATTCTACAGGGAAGTACCTTGAAGGAGAGACTATATACCCTCACCCACCACAGAATCACGCAGCTGAAGCCTCAAAGAAGATATTATCTTTAGTAAGAAAGCATGGCGTAAATGTTATAGCCATTGGCAATGGTACAGCAAGCCGGGAGACTGAATTTCTTGTAGCAGAAATAATAAAAACAAACAATCTGAAGTGTCATTATATAATAGTAAGTGAAGCAGGTGCTTCTGTATATTCTGCTTCACCGCTGGCTAAGCAGGAGTTTCCGGATCTAGAAGCAAGTCAAAGAGGTAATATTTCAATTGCACGAAGATTACTAGACCCTCTTGCAGAACTTGTAAAGATCGACTCAAAATCTATAGGTGTTGGTTTATATCAGCATGATGTTGATCAGAAGTTATTAAATAAGAAGCTTGATGATGTAGTTGTAAGTTGTGTAAATTATGTTGGTGTTGACTTAAATACAGCTTCAGTTTCATTACTTACATATGTTTCCGGGTTAAATAAAAGAATAGCAACAAACATTGTAAAGCATAGAGAAGAGATAGGCAGATTTACAAAAAGAGAACAGCTTCTAAAAATTTCTGGTTTGGGAGACAAAGTCTTCGAACAGGCTGCTGGTTTCTTAAAGATACCAAATGGAGAAAACCCACTGGATAACACATTTATTCATCCGGAATCATATTCTGCCACAATGAATTTGCTAAAATTCTGTAATATTCCAGCAGAGAATATAAAAGAATCCGGAAATGTACTGTCTCTTTATACATCACACAAAGGAGTAGGCAAAATTGCAAAAGAGATAGGTGTTGGAGAGCCTACACTAGTTGACATAATCGAGAATCTTAAAAAGCCAGGGCGTGATCCGCGCGAAGAGCTTCCAAAGCCTATACTTAGAAGTGATGTATTAAAGATCGAGGATCTGCGCGAGGGAATGCGTCTTAAAGGAACAGTCAGAAACGTAGTAGATTTTGGCGCATTTGTAGATATTGGAGTAAAGCAAGATGGTTTACTTCATATTTCACAGATAGCAAATAAATATGTAAAGAATCCTTTAGAAGTACTTAATGTGGGAGATATAATTGATGTTTCAATTATAAGCATCGACCTAAACAAAGGAAGAATTTCCTTAAGTGCTAAAGGCTGAAAAAAAATAGTCAATTGACATAGAAGGGACTGTCTTAAAAATAATTAGACAGTCCCCTTTTTTTGTCTAAATTTTATCTCTGAGATTATTGAATACTACAGACCGAATTGCTGACTCCAGAGTTTTCTCACATGTAAGCTCACTATTTACTTCATTAAGAAAATCACTTTCCTTAATTGTTATCATTTGGTCACCAAAGATCAGTTTTATGCCATTATCAACAACAAATCTAATATATTGAAGCTTTTCTGCGATTTGCAGGATATTTTGGCACTTTTTTTCCAAAGATTGACTCTCAGGTTCTTCATTTAACAAGCTCATCCAGGTGGTTTCCTAAATAATTCATATTATTTTTCACAACTATTATATAGCCGAAAAAAACGCCTTCCCGGAAATTTTTCAAAAAAAACTTCAGTTTATATTTCGGAGACCTTATCGGAAATATGCTTAATATTTCTTGCAAACTCCTGAACCTTAGCAGCGACAGAATTTAGTTCAGAGGAGATGGTTTCTTTATCAAACTGCTGAAAGCCACGCTCAATTATTCTTTGTTTAGAAAGACTTAAAGATGATAGTGCTCCAGCAATATTGAGGTACTGTTGAAAAATGCGTTCAAGATCTTTTAATAATTCTTTTTCCATTGTTAGAATTTTCCTAGTTCATTGTTTTTATTTAGAATACAAAAATAAAGTCAATATACTTTTTAACCTGCAATTGTCACGCCCATTAACCATCCAATTGCAAAGGTCACAGCTGAAGATAAGAGTCCCAGGATCAGTTGTCTAGATCCAGAATAAATGACACTACGGCCTGTCATAATTGTAATTGCTGAACCAATTCCAAATAATCCCAGAGCACTAAAGACAAGGCTAAATATCACAGCACTATATCCTCTGAAGAGAATAAATGGAATAACAGGAATAATAGCACCAATTGAAAAAAGTATAAAAGACATACCAGCAGCTTCCCAAGCAGATCCTCCTAATTCCTCCGGATCGATCCCTAGTTCTTCTCTAGAAAGAGTATCAAGAGCTGTAGAGCTGTTAGAGATGAGTTGACTTGCAATTTCACGGGCCTGTTTTTCAGGAATACCCTTTGACTGATAGATTAGAGCCAATTCTTCCATTTCCTCTGCTGGATTATTTTCAAGTTCACTTTGTTCAACGCCAATCTGCTTTTGATAAAGCTCTCTTGAGCTTTGTACGGAAAGCCATTCACCAAGAGCCATAGAAATTGCTCCAGCCAATAGGCCAGCAAAGCCTGTAATTAAAATAGTTTTGTTGGATAAAGAGGCTCCCTCTGCTGCTCCGGCAATTCCCATAACCAGGCTAAAGTTTGAAACAAGACCATCATTTGCACCAAGTACAGCAGCTCTAAGAGCATTGCCTCCCATGCCCTTATGCCTGCCTTCAAAACGTGCTATCTGTGTACCCTCAATTCCAGGTACATTATTCATAATTGCGCTAAAGAGTCTGCTATGGGAGCGCTCCTCAGCGGCCATTGAAGTCGAATGTGCTTCAAGCTGTTTTGTATACCCCTGGCTATCTGATTGTTCCATTTTTACAATAGTAGGCAAGACAACCTGAGGTCCGAATTTTTTTGCCAGAAAAATCATAGCTTTTGTCCGCCACCCTAGCTTAATTTCATCAGGAAGGTTGCCACCTGACTTAAGTATCTGCTCTTTCCAAAAAGCAGCATGTTTTTCTTCTGTTTCAGAGAGCCTTAGGTAAACCAGTTTTAATTCTGATTTTGTTTCCATTTCTGAGAGAACGCGATATAAGGCAGCACTATTAATTTCGGCCTGAATATTTGCAAAATATTGTTTAATCTTACGGGAGTCCTTCATTCCTTATTTCCTCAATAAATAAATAATTAGAAAGTCTATTGGAGTTTCAAGCAAATTAAATTTAATAAAAGTTATTGAAATTGCATCAAATATGGGGAAAAATGGCCGAAAAATTTTTCCTAATTTTTCCAGTCAGCTTTTTAGGAAACCTCCCAAAATAATTATAGGTTTCACTACATAGATAATAATCATTCCTGGATAAATCACTTTAGCATCCAGGTCAGATTTTATCTCAAATCCCATATAATCTGGTGTGATTTTCCTTAAATTCTCAGGATCAGAAAAGAAACTCCAGGTTTCCTGAATTGAAAGGGGAATAAACTGCTTTCGCTCTAATCTATATAACTGCATAAAAAGATCCACAAAAGAATGTTTAGATAAATATAAGATAATTAGTGTAATTATTTTCGGCCTTAAAATTTTTTAATAACTCCCGATAATTCACTTGGATTAACAAAATTTGTGAGAAAAAGATGTCGCATGAGATTGAATTAACAAACAAATACAGATTGTTCAAAGTTATTGAAGGAGATGAAATTTTTATTGAAGAGCATGAATCTTTAGGCTGGGCCTCAGTCTTAGCACATAAGACTTATGACGAAAGCAGACTAAATGAACCCCAGGTCCACAAAGTCATAGTAAAGGATCTAACGGGAAGGGTAGTAAAAATAGTAGAAAAAGTTTAGAAATTGCTGAAAGTATCTCCTTTACAAGATATCAATCCAGAGACAAAGAGGTTTTAAATGTGTGCGTATTTTAAGTAATACGCACTTATTTTTTTAGTGTATTAATGTAATCTTTAATAAAACCAATTACATTTAAATACTCGTCAAGCTCAAGGGGTTTTAATAAATAGTATTTAATATTATAGCGTCCGTTAGTAAAGATATCGTCATCAATATCTGCGCTTGTAAGTATAATGACTGGTATTTTTTTTAAGGTAGGATTTGGACTTATGCTCTCTAAGATCTCTTTTCCAGATCTCTTGGGAAGATTCAAATCCAGAATCATCAGATCCGGAATTGAGTCTTTTTCTGCTGCATTTGCTATTCCAAACAGAAAATTCAGCGCATCCTCACCATTTGTAATTACATTTAATCGGATTTTGTCATTATTTTCCAGGAGTGTTTCCTTTACAATAAGAATATCTCCAGGATTATCCTCGACTAATAAAACACTACAAGTACTTTTATCCTTCATTTTACTTTCAAGGCTACTTTATACCCCAGTTTCAAGACCTTTTATTAGAATTCCCCTATTAAGCGGTAAATATTAAAAAAATAATGAGTAAAAGCAACTACTTTAAGGTTTTTAGTATAGTTTTTAATATAGGTTAAATTAAAAACATAATTTATGTTGTCAGTTTTTTTAGAATCAAAATAAGGAACAATGAACTTGTTCAAAATATATTAAAATGCAGCGATTAATGGTGCAATTTCTATCATTTTTAATATTTTCTCCTTAAGTTTGTTGAGCTACTCCCACAGTATACAAATTAAAAGCAATTTAGCATAGGAAACAATCCAAGATTAAATATGCAAGATGAAAAGAAAAACACTACTTCAAATGTAAGTGATAATGACTTTCGAAATCTTACTGAAGTATCACCTGCAGCTACATGCGTTATTAGTAATGTCAGAATTATATACATGAATAATTCCTGCCTTCGATTATTTGGTATGGAAACCGCGGGAGATATGATTGGGAAAAACTATCTTGAATTGTTTCACCCTGATAATCGAGACAATATTAAGAGTCGACTGAATTTTTCAAATGGGAATCTGTTGGAATTTTCATCAGAAGAAAGGCTAAATAGATTCGATGGACAAACCATATTAGCCCATATAAGTACAAAAACAATAATATTTCAAGGGAAACCATCTGTCTTAATTGTTTTTTATGATATTACTGCAACAAAGAGAGCAGAAGATGAGCTTAGGATTACACAAGAGCACTACAGATCACTTTTATCAAAGTTGCCAGATTATGTTTTCATTCAGGCAGAAAGTAAAATCTTATATGTGAATGAATCGATGTTAAAGGTTAGTGGATATGAGATTAAAGAAGTGCTCAATAAGTCTGCATTTGATTTTATTGACACGAAAGACCATCGTAGAATGGTTGAATCAATTAACCGAAGATTATCAAGTCCAGATAAAACTTATACAGAAGTTGGACTAATACTTAAATCCGGGAAAAGAAAGTTAGTTAATATGAAAGGTGAGCTAATAAGGTACGAAAACAAGAATGCTTTGTTACTTGTTTTTAGTGATATAGATTCTCCAAAAAAGAAGAGCTTACCTTAGTACTTCGTAATGGAGCTGAACCAAACCGCTTTCAAATTTTAATACGTCCTTGAGTATTAGATCCGTTTCTCTTAAAGGGGAAGGAAACAAGGGTATTCCATCGCCAAGAATTTTCGGATGAATTGAAAGTATTATTTCATCCAAAAGATTCTCATTTAAGAAATATTTTACGACTTCTCCCCCACCTACCAGCCAAATATTCATTCCAGGAGATCTTTTTATTTCATTTATAAAATGAGAGATATTCTTTGATACAACATGCATATAGTCATCTTTAAGAGCAATATCCTCATTATGTGTAAATATATAATTTATCTTGTCTGAGTAATGATATTCACCTCCCATTTCAATAATCTTCTGAAAGGTTTTTCTTCCCATTAAAACAGTATCGATTGATTCATAAAAAGCTTTATACCCATAATCACCGTCAGTGAAAAGCCAATCGATCTGATCATTTTTCCTTGCAATAAAGCCATCTAAGCTATCGGCAATAAATAGAACAACTTTTCTCATATTTTTCTGTCCTTTCAATATCTATTATAGGTAAAGTACAAAATGGAAATGGAGTGCTGTTTTACCAACGTAAAAAAAGCATCTGCCTACATGATGCAATAGAATAAAAAATATAACAGTTTAGGGAAAACAGGTAAATATAAAAAACTTTGCATCAGTCCTGCAGATAGATAAGTATTAAGGTATGTAATTAGTCTCTAAATTCCCTATTTTTGGAAAGATTAAAATCAAAATTTCAGGGAAAGAATGATGAAAAAGAATATTGATCTAAGAAGTGATACTATTACACGGCCTTCAGAGGAGATGCGCAAAGTCATGTATGAAGCTGAGGTCGGCGATGATGTTTTCAAAGAAGATCCGACAGTAAACAGACTGCAAGGTTATGCAGCAGAACTACTTGGGAAAGAAGCTGCCTTATTTGTTTCAAGTGGCGTTATGGGAAATCAGTTATGTCTGAATATTCTTACAAGCCCCAGAGATGAGGTTATATGCGAAATGGATGCGCATATTTTCAATTATGAGTCAGGCTCACCAGCAGTTTTAAGTGGTATACAACTTCTACCTATCACAGGTAAATATGGGGTTTATACACCTGAACAGGCTGAACCATTCATACGTCCTAAAAGTGCTTACTATATGCCAACGACAAGAGTAATAGCAATAGAAAACACTCACAACCGGGCAGGTGGAACAATAAACCCAATTAGTAACATAAAGGGCTTAGGAGAGCTGGCCAGAAAGCATAATTTGTACTATCACATGGACGGAGCCAGAATTTGGAATGCTTCAGTAGCAACAGGCATTTCCGTAAAAGAATATGCCTCATACTTTGACACAATATCCTGCTGCTTATCAAAAGGTCTTGGAGCACCGGTAGGATCTGTAATAGCAGGAAGTAAAGATTTAATTGACAAAGCTTTTCGCATAAGAAAAGCCTGGGGAGGCGGAATGCGCCAGGTTGGCATCTTAGCTGCAGCAGGTCTATATGCGCTTCAAAATAATATACCAAGGCTAAAAGAAGATCACGAAAAGGCAAGTATGCTAGCAAGTGCAATTTCGAAGAATCCAAACCTTGAGATTGATATGAATACTGTGCAGACAAACATACTTGCTTTTCGCCCTAAAAACATGAGCGTAGAACAGTCATTAGAGAAATTGGCTCAAAAGGGACTTATTCTCTCTAGCGGCAAAGTTGGCTTTTTAAGAGCAGTAACGCATCTAGATGTAAGTTTTGAGGAAATTGAACAGGCAATAAAAATTTTCGAGGAAGTTTTTAATAAATAGCTTTTTTATTCATCTTTTTTAATTAATGGATCAAGGGAAAACAGATTTGGAAAATTTCAGACATAAGATTTTTGTAAAAGTACAATTTCATGAAGTAGATATGGTAGGTGTTTGCAACAATGCAGTTTATTTTAATTATTTTGAGACCGCCCGTCTTGAATATCTAAAGTCAATTGGTTATGAAAAAGATATAAAGGAAGTTGGTAAGAAGAAAGAATTCTTTCTAATAGCTCACAACGACTGTGATTATATAGAACCAGCTTTTTATGATGATGAACTTACAATATTTACACGCGTAAGTTTCACAAAAAACTCAAGTTTTGGTTTTGAGCATATAATTGAAAATCAAAAGACCAGAAGGATAATAGCTAAAGGTAGTGGTGTAATGGTCTATATTGGCTGGGACAATAAAAAGTCAATTCCCTTGCCAGAGGAGTTTATAGATGCCGTTAATAGTTTTGAAAAGACAGAAACCGTGAACCAGTAAGATGAGTTTTAGAATAAATAGCTTAAGAATAAATGGAGATTTTGTTTTAGGTTTGTAAAACATGGGTAAAAAAAATGACCTTCGGCTTCTTAGAAATAAAATTTCAGTTGCAGAAGGTCAGATATTTATTATTGCCTACAGAATTTCAATAAGATCGATCTCGAAGATCAAATCCTTACCAACCAGTGGATGATTGGCATCTAAAGTAACTGTAGAATCTGAAATACCAGTAATAGTAATAGGAATTCCCTCACAACCATTAAGTTCTAAAGTCTGGCCTAATTCGGGAGTCATATTCTCAAAGAAATCGTCTTTTTCCACCTTGATAACCAGCTTATTGTTATGCACACCAAAACCTTTTTCAGCTGAAATCTTGGCAATTTTTTTTTCACCAGGGCTCATTCCAATTACAGCTTCTTCAAAACCTTCGAGAAGTTTTCCGCTGCCAATCTTAAATTCCAAGGGCAAATCACCTTCAGATGACGCGAAAACCTTACCGTCTTCAAGCTTTCCTGTAAAGCGGACTTTTACAATATCCCCGTATTTAGCCTGAGTCATTCTTTTTCCTCTTAGATAGAAACTATATCTAAATTTCCCCTGTAAATATATAATTTAGATTGGATAAAAAAAATAAAATCTTATGTTTTAATAAAAATTTAGTGCCCGGAAATTTAACAAAAAATAAGGATAAAAAAAGAGAAATTTGCAGGCAATCTCATTGTTAGAGACAATCAGATAGAATAGCAAATAAGATGAAACAAAAGGCCCAAAAAAGTTGTTAAAACAGATAACTAAATAGAACATTTGCTCAAAGAGGGGTAATTTTCTTAAGTTTGTTAAATATTAATTTTAGAGAAAGAGAGATGAATACAGTAAAAACCGTATTTTTAATGACTTTAATGATGATGCTTTTCCTTCTTGTTGGAAACCTGGTTGGTGGTGAAAGAGGGATGATGTTTGCATTTATTCTTTCATTAATGATGAATTTTGGGTCATATTGGTTTTCCGATAAAATTGTACTAACAATGTACAGGGCTCAGCAAGTAAGCCCCGAGGAATACCCTACGCTCTATAGAATAGTAGAAGACTTATCAAGAAGAGCAGGTCTGCCTATGCCTAAGGTTTATGTTATGGATAATCCTACTCCAAACGCATTTGCTACAGGAAGGAATCCTGAACATGCAGCAGTTGCAGTAACAACAGGAATATTAAACATACTTGAAAACGATGAACTAGCTGGTGTTATTGGCCATGAACTAACGCATGTAAAGCATAGGGACATTTTAATAGGCACAATTACAGCAACACTGGTTGGAACAATCACATTTATAGCTAGAATGGCTGGTTGGGCATTTATGTTTGGTAGAGGTGGAGATGATAGGGACAGAGATGGTGGTGGAATATCATCTATCTTTTTAATGATACTCTCGCCAATAGTTGCAATGTTAATTCAAATGGCAATTTCCCGTTCACGAGAATATCTTGCAGATGAAGGAGGAGCAGTAATTTCGCAAAATCCCCTTTCACTTGCTTCAGCACTTAACAAGCTTTCAATTTCAAACCAGCGTATGCCTATGCTGAATGCACAGCCATCATCGGCCCATTTGTTCATAGTAAGCCCATTTTCGGCCAGATCTTTTATGAACGCATTTTCGACACATCCTCCAATGGAAGAAAGGATAGCAAGATTGCAGGAAATTGCATCGGGGAAAAGGGAAGCTAAATTGTAAATTGGGCAAAATTATAAATTGAGATAATTTCGGGTAAAAGTATCTAAAAAGCTAGTTTTAATTAAAACCGATTTTAGTAAAAAAGGGGAATTTGTATTCCCCTTTTTTTCTTATAGTTCTGATTTCATATCCCTGGTCATAAGATCCGTAGTTGCCTGAACGGGATCTTTTTCTTCAAAAAGCACTTTATAGACCTCATCAACAATTGGAGTGCTTACTTTATGCAACTCTGAGAGTTTTTTAACCGAGCGGCAGGATTCAACGCCTTCAGCAACCATTGTCATAGATTTCAGGATTTCAGTCAGGGTTTTCCCCTGTCCGATTTTCTCACCTACAAATCTATTTCGGCTATGTTTGCTCATACAAGTAACGATTAGATCTCCCATGCCGGAAAGGCCTGCAAAAGTTTCAGCTTTTGCCCCCATTGCCGTTCCCAGTCTAGAAATTTCGGCAATGCCCCTGGTCATAATTGCAGCCTTAGTATTATCTCCAAAATTTGCTCCATCGATAATACCCGCTCCAATGGCAATCACATTCTTTACTGCGCCTCCAAGTTCAACGCCCAATATATCGGTAGATGAATAAACTCTAAAATAGGAGTTCATAAAGGCAGATTGAATATTTTTTGAAACATTTTCAGATTTTGAAGCTGCCACAACAGCAGTAGGAATCTTGCGGCTTACTTCCTCAGCGTGGCTTGGACCTGAAAGTACGCCAATCTGCGAGGGAGCTAGTTGTGGAATCTGATCTAAAATCATCTGCGACATTGTCAGTAGTGATCTATTTTCAACTCCTTTTGCAACACTAACCAAGATAGAGTTTTTTATTGAAGAAAGTTCCATCTTCTGAATTACACTTCTAAGGAACTGAGACGGAACTGCCAGGACAAGCATATCCTTGCTATTTGAAGCTTCAGAAAGGTCATTTGTAACTACAACACCTTCTGGAATTTCAACTCCAGGCAGATACAGCTTGTTTTCGCGGGAAGCAATAATATCATTTGCATAGTTTTTATCATATTCCCACAATGAGACTTTATGATCATTATAATGAAGTAAAATAGCCAGCGTTGTTCCCCAACCACCAGCACCAATGACAGAAATATTCATATTAAATTTGCATCTTAAAAGGTTAAAAAATAATGAAAGGAAAGTGAAGATAATTCATTATAGGTCAAAATCATTAATACAACGACAATATTTTCTTAACAAATCGAACAAATAAAAAAGCGGAAGCAAAGAAAATAGCTTATTATATTTTCTCAACTCCCGCTAAAGAACAAAAAATTATCAAGCACTTTTTTTGCCAAAAAGGTTAATACGATTCTCTTTCCCACTGATTAATCTTCTCAGATTTGAACGATGAGTATAAAGAATCAAAATGCATATGGCAATTGTAAAGGGCAGAACAACATTATAACCAGGAATATCGACATGAAAGATGTTTTCTCTGATTATTAGGATCAGAGGGACTGACATAGCTCCCAGTATCGATCCGAGTGAAATGTATTTAGTAATAGAAACCACGACAATAAAGACTGCCAATGCCACAAGCATATCCACAGTAATAATAGTCATCAACATTCCCAGTGCAGTTGCAATACCTTTTCCGCCACGGAAGCCTGCAAAAATGGTCCATACATGCCCAATTACAGCAGCGACTCCGGCCATGATCTGTATGAGTGTAAAGTCATCGAAAGGGGTTGCGTTCTCAAAAGGAATATTTCCATAGTGTAAGCGAGCAACAAAGACAACAGCAACGGCTCCTTTAAGTGCATCCAGGAGGATAACTAAAATTCCGTATTTCCATCCTAAAACACGGTAAACATTTGTTCCGCCGGCATTCCCACTTCCATAATTGCGAATATCGATTCCCTTAACTAATTTTCCAACAATAATGCTAGTAGGAATTGAACCAACAAGATAAGATAACAGCAGAATTAATAATAAAAGATACATAAGACCTTAAATAACAATATAATTAAGAAATACTACTGAAAGTTTACACATATTCAAACAAAATATCAAGCTAAAACTCCCCTTATAATAGCTACAGAAGGAACGATTTACAAAAGATAATAAACGACTTAAGCTCCTGTTTAGTTATAAAAAAGGAAGAACAATTTTCGGACCCATAAATAAATATAATTAAACTAGTAAAATGTACATACAACTTATATCACAAAAAAAGTTAGTATAAGTTTAATAAGCAAGAAAATATTTTTCAGCTAATCTTTTGCTTAATCTTTTTCCTATTTTCTTTCATCACATAGTTCATCAGCCATTCCTGGGCATTAATTTTTTTTGTACTATCAGAGTTCTCAGGCAAAATATATTTTCCATTTGGCATCAACACTCTAGCCTTAACGTTGTCTTTAAGAGAAACATTAAGTAAGGTTTTCATCAGATATTGCTTTATATTTTCATCTTCCACAGGGAAAGCTATTTCAACTCTACGATAAAGATTTCTAGGCATCAGATCAGCTGAACTTAAGTAAATCTCTTCATTTCCATTATTAAAGAAATAATAAAGCCTACTATGCTCAAGGTATCTTCCGACAATACTAGTTACCTTAATATTTTCACTCAGTCCAGGAACATTTGGGACCAGACAACAGATCCCTCTGACAATAAGGTCGATTTTAATACCAGCATTTGATGCCTCATAAAGTGCAGCAATAAGTATAGGATCGACAAGAGAATTAAGCTTAAAGATCAGTCTGCCTTTAGCGCCAGCCTTTACGTTTTCGATCTCACGGCTAATCAATCGCAAAAATTTTTCTTTCATATTAATAGGGGCCACGTACAGTTTTCTAAAGTCCTTTTGGCTAGAGTATCCAGTCAGGTAATTAAACAGGTCAGAAATATCGGCACAAATATCTTCATTTGCAGTAAAAAGGCCAAGGTCAGTATAAATCTTGGCAGTAGTTGCATTATAGTTTCCGGTACTCAGGTGCACATAGCGTTTGACCCCTTCACTTTCTTTTCTTACCACCAAAGTCATTTTGGCATGAGTCTTTAACCCAACAAGACCATAGACCACATGGACACCCACCTTCTCCAACTCACGTGCCCAGTAGATATTATTCTCCTCATCAAATCTTGCTTTAAGTTCAACAAGGACTGCAACTTGTTTACCACGCTCAGCAGCCTCAATAAGAGCCTTTACTATTGGTGAATTTGTACCAACTCGATAAAGTGTCTGTTTTATTGTCAACACATCCGGATCTACTGAGGCAGCTTTAATAAAGTCAATTACAGGTGAAAAAGAGTGATATGGATGGTGCAGAAGTATATCTTTATGACGAATAATATTAAAGACATTTTCCTCCTCTTCAAAAACCGAAGGAATAACCGGATAGTGTGGTTTATCCTTTAGATTATGAAAAGGCAGATCATATAGTCTTATGATGTCAGCTAATCCTAAGGGTCCTTCAATACAATGCACATCATCCTTTGTTATCTGAAGATTCTCGGTCAAAGTTTCCTGCATATAATCAGGCATAGTGTTTGCAACTTCAAGCCTCACAACAGAGCCAAACCTTCGCTGTCTAATATTTTCTTCAATAACCTGCAGAAGGTCATCTGCCTCATCTTCCTGAAGTTCAAAATCAGTATCTCTAGTAATTCTAAATCTGTGTGCCTCAAGTATTTCCATTCCAGGGAAGAGAATATGCAGATTTGCTTTTATAAGATCGCCAAGCCAAATAAATTTTGTATTAATGTGAGAATTTGTTTTTTTCTCCGGATTAATAATATCATCAATCTGCATTAAGCGAGGCAGGATACTTGGGACCTTAACGCGTGCAAAATGTTTTTCCCCGGTTGGTTTTTGCACCAATACAGCAAGGGAAAGGCTCAGATTTGAGATATAAGGGAAAGGGCGCCCGGGATCAAATGCAAGAGGTGTCAGGACAGGATAAATTTCTCTTCTAAAATACTCATTAAGGAGTTTCTGTTCCTTTGCAGAAATGTCCTCATCCATATTAGCAATTACAATATTATACTTTCTAAGACCCGGGATAATCTCATTAAACCAGAGATCTCTGGCCGTCTTTAGCATTGGTTGAACTTCTTTCTCAATTTTCCGGAGCTGCTGAATCGGAGTAAGTCCGTCAATAGTAGGTTCAATTACTTTAGCGGCGACCTGCTCCTTTAGGCCCGAAATTCTAATCATATAGAATTCATCAAGATTTGAGCTAAATATGGAAAGGAACTTCACCTTCTCAAGAAGTGGAAGGTGAGGGTTCAAAGCTTCCTCCAGGACTCTCCTGTTAAATTCTACCCAGCTTAAATCCCTGTTAAAGAAATTCTTTGGATTATTATATTTTTTTAATAATTCTTTAGACTGCATTGTTTCTGTCTTTATATTAAATATAATAATTTATTTGCTTTTCTCAGTCCTTTTAGCTGAGGAGAAATCATTTAAGTCATAATATATCTGATTATCCGGCATTTTTAGCCTGCGAAGAGTAACTCCGGCTTTCTCAAAGAACTCTTCGGCAAGGGTGTCGTGATAGTCTGAAAAAATAACAATTTCCTTTATTTTAGCAGCAATAAGAGCCTTTGAGCAATTGGTACATGGCATATTTGTTACATAAGCAGTTGCTCCAGAGGTACTAATACCATGAGAAGAGCATTGAAGTATAGCATTCATCTCAGCATGTATAGTTCTGATACAATGATTATCAACGATATAGCAACCAGCTTCATCGCAATGCTCGCCACCAGGGATCGAGCCATTATAACCAGTAGAAAGGATCTGTTTATCCCTTACCAGGACGCATCCACAGTGCATTCTTGGGCAAGTCGATCTTTCTGAAACAAGCATTGCAAGTTTAAGGAAATAATCATCCCAGGAAGGTCTGTGTCTATGGTTTTTATCCATTAAAAATACTCTCCTAAATAAATATATATGACCACGAAATATAACTTGCTTAGATGAGAAAGTAAAAGCTACTAAAACAAAGCAGCAAAAGCTTTTACAATCCTTCGATTGATCTAATTACTGCCTCATTAACAGCAGCACGAGCCGGCGAAACGTTCGCTTTATCATCAGGATAGACCCTATTGGTTAGAAATACCACAAAAAGCTTTCTTTGGGGATCCATCCAAACACAGGTTCCAGTATAACCGGTGTGGCCAAATGAATTTGCAGAGAACAATTTACCAGCTGAAGAAAAGCCGCTTTCAGATTTTGTATCCCATCCCAAGGCACGGCTACTTAAGGAAGAATACCTGGCTGTAAATTTCTTAATAATATCGCTACTATAGTATCTTTTCCCATTATAGAGGCCATCGTTCAAAAGAATTTGACAGATCTTAGCTAAGTCAGCAGTTGTTGAAAACAAGCCAGCATTACCAGAGAGTCCTTTCAGACCTCTTGCAAGAGGATCATGGACAATTCCCTGCAATGAATCTGTTGTCGGCAGGCATTCAGATTTAAACTCGTCTGAGGGGATGAACATAGTTCTTTTCATCTCAAGAGGCTCTGTAAAGTTTTCCTTGAAATATTTATACATTGGCATTTTTGTTACAGCTTCAACAACCTTCATAGTTGTGACAAAATTAAGGCAGCTATATACCATATCAGAATCAGTTTTGTAGGACAAGGGAAGTCCATAGATCGTTTCAAAAATTTGTTCAGGAGTCTCACCTGCTTTAGGAGTATAGTAGGCCTGAAGTCCGCTATTATGAAGCAGGAGATTTTTAATTTTTACATTTTCCTTGCCATTTTGTGCAAATTCTGGTAAATATTTCTTTACAGGATCCTCTATATTTACTTTCCCCTCATCAACCAATTTCATAATACAGGAAGTAGTAGCAAAGACCTTTGTACAAGAAGCCATGTCAAAGAGTGATTCGGTTGTTACCTGTCTGGATTCCGGATCATAGGTAAAATGTCCATAAGCTTTGTTATAGAGTATTTTGTCAGGCCCTCCAATAATAACAGTTGCACCAGGAAAAACGTGCCTTTTAATTGCATTATCAATTACTGTATCTACCTGGTAAAAGTTCTGACCAAAGATCCTAGAAAAATGGATAAAAGTAAGTACAAAAACAGAAAGTAAAAGAGTGCGGCTTTTCATGATTATCTTCCATTAAATTGTTTATGCAGTAATCTTCTTTAAGAATTCTCCAAATATAATGATTTAATTATTTTTTCGACATAAAGTGAAAAATTTGCATTTATTTAGTTTTGAAAAAGCTAATTACTATTTTTAAGAAAAAAAATTTTTTTAAAAAATAAAAAAAGCATTCAGAGGGTAAAACAAGGGCAATTTTCTATATTTTTTTCACAATTTCAGAAAAAAAAGGCTCCAAAAACCGTAAGCATAAATCAAACAAATGCCTTTATTAATTTGTCAAGCTGGTAAGTTTTCATTAAAAAAGCTCAAAATAAAATGCGGGAGCCTAAAAAATATTAAAGCCAAATAAGCCCACGTAATTCTACTTTACAAGCTTTTTTGCATTCAATTACAGTGCTTATTTACTTGGGCACAATAGTTGCCGATATAATTCAAACTTGATTTAACGCTGGCAAAATGAAATAATTATTGCTAGGTTAGAATTGTAGTTTCTAGTAATTTAAATTATCAAATCAACTTTAGGGGTTTTTTATGTCTGAGTACGTAAGCAAACTAATGGCTGAAGTAAAAGCCAAGAATCCATGCGAGCCTGAATTTCATCAGGCAGTAGAAGAAGTTGCTGAATCACTCGAATTAGTTTTTCAAAGACATCCGGAATATCGTTCAGCAAAGATACTCGAAAGGATCATAGAGCCTGAGCGTGTTTTGATGTTCCGTGTTCCTTGGATGGATGACCAAGGCGAGATCCACATAAATCGTGGATACCGCATAGAGTTTAATAGTGCAATAGGTCCATATAAGGGTGGTTTAAGGTTTCACCCATCAGTAAATTTAGGAATTTTGAAATTTTTAGGTTTTGAGCAGATATTTAAGAACAGTCTTACGACACTTCCTATGGGTGGTGGAAAAGGCGGTTCAGATTTCGATCCCAAAGGCAAAAGTGACAACGAAGTCATGCGTTTCTGTCAGAGCTTTATGACTGAATTATTCCGTCATATTGGCCCTAACACAGACGTACCGGCAGGAGACATTGGCGTCGGTGGAAGAGAGATTGGATATTTATTTGGACAGTATAAGAGATTAAAGAATGAATTTACGGGTGTTTTAACAGGCAAAGGCCTCAACTGGGGTGGTTCGCTTGTACGCCCTGAAGCCACTGGTTTCGGTGCAGTTTACTTTGCTCAGGAAATGCTGAAAACTAAATGCCAGGATGTAGATGGCAAGACATTTGCTGTTTCTGGTTTTGGTAATGTTGCCTGGGGAGCAGTTACAAAGATCAACCAGTTAGGTGGAAAGGTCGTTACACTTTCTGGTCCTGACGGATTTATTTATGATAAAGATGGTGTAAGTGGTGAAAAAATAGATTACATGCTTACTTTGAGAGCAAGCAATAAGGATTGCGTAGAAGACTATGCAAAACAATTCAAAGCTGAATTCTTCCCTGGCAAGAGACCATGGGGAGTAAAATGCGATGTAGCTATGCCATGCGCCACTCAAAATGAACTTAATGGTGATGATGCAAAAGAATTAGTAAAGAACGGTTGCATCTGTGTTTGCGAAGGTGCTAACATGCCTACAACAATTGAAGGCTTTAAGGTTTTCAGAGATAACAATATTCTCTTTTCACCTGGTAAAGCTTCAAACGCTGGTGGTGTAGCAACCTCTGGACTTGAAATGTCACAGAACAGCATGCGCTTACCATGGTCAAAAGAAGAAGTTGACCATCGTTTACACGAAATCATGAAGAGAATTCACCAGACATGTTTGGAAACAGCCGAAAGGTTCGGCACACCAGGCATTTATGTTAACGGTGCAAATATTGCTGGATTCTTAAAAGTTGCTGATGCAATGTTAGATCAAGGTCTGGTATAAGTAAAAAGTTTTTTTACTTTTTACAGATTATATAGCCTTTATTGAAAAATGGGCGGAAGAGATCACAGATCTCTTCCGCTTTTTTATTCTCATACTAAGATCCTTCCTTAATTATTCCCATGCTAAGTTGTTCCAAATCACATAATAGCAATTGCAGGAACATAGTTTTTTCGATACCTTGACTTTATAGCAAGCCACTTCTCCACTCTTCCCTTTTGTATACTGCTGGCTCAGGATATTACGTAATATGTTATGAACAGATGTTTTGTATAGTATTAGATACGATAGATTAAATGAAAATGAGGCATGTTATGAAGAGCATGGTATATACTTTTCTACTTATATTATGTTGTTTTCTTAATTATTCCAGTTACAACTTAATGGCGCAAACTGCCCCTCAGTTTGTAAATTACACAAATGGAAGAAACATAAAGGCCATAAACCAATACAAGAACAACCTTTATATTGGCACAATTGGAGGTTTTATTGTAATAGATAAAAGCACACTTCAGCCCACTTTTTACAACAAATCTAATTCTTCTATTCCTGGGAACTTCACACTTGCAATTGCAATAGATTCAAGCGGAACCATTTGGCAAGGCACACGAAATGCAGGTCTTGGAGAGTTTAATGGTAAGACCTGGAAAGCCTACAATCCAAACAATTCGAAAATTCCTTTCCCATGGCTAACATCAGTTGCAATAGACAAAGATGGAAGTAAATGGATAGGTACCAACGGTGGAGGCGTTGCAAAGCTTCTTGATACAATATGGACAGTTTATAATCCGGAAAACTCTCAGATACCTTCAAAACTCATATCTAAAATCACAATTGATAATTCAGGTAATAAATGGATAGGAACTTCAGACAAAGGTCTTGTAAAATTCGATGGAAACAGCTTTACTGTTTATAACACTAATAATTCACAGCTGCCAGATCTTTCGATCCTTGACATAAAAACAGATAAAAGCGGTAATGTCTGGATAGCAACTTCAAAAGGTGGGCTTGCAAAATTTGATATGGTGAACTGGTCAGTCTATAATACCTCAAATTCACAGCTACCAAGTAATACCGTCAATTCTATTGATTTTGACAGTACAGGTAACTTATGGATTGGAACGTCTTTAGGACTTGCAATTCTGTCCGGATCAACCTGGACGATATATAACACGGCAAATTCCCAGATTCCTGATAATATAATAAATGTAATTTTTATTAGTTCTGATGGCTCAAAATGGATAGGAACAAATGATTTCGGTTTGGGTAAGTTCGATGGTACGACATGGACAAAAGTCGTTACATCAAATTCAGGGATGCCTGATAACTGGGTAAATGTTGTGAAGGTAGATAGAAACAATAAAAAATGGATTGGCACACTTGAAGGACTAGCGACATTTGATAATAATAAATGGGAGCTTTTTATACCTTCAAATTCAGGAATACCAAATAAAAATGTTACAAGCATTGCCTTTGACAAATCGGATAATAAGTGGTTTGGAACACGTGGAGGCGGAATCGCAAGATATGACGGAAATAACTGGATCATTTATGATAGTGTGCTTCCCAATAAAAATGTCAATATTATATATATCGATCATAACGATATCAAGTGGATTGGAACGGATGCGGGTCTTGTAAAATTTGATGGAACAAATTGGTCTATTTTTACAAAGTCAAACTCGAAGCTTCCAAATGATAGCGTAATTTCGGTTACATCTGAGCCAAGTGGAATTATGTGGATAGGCACAGGAGATGGTCTAGCCAGATATGATGGAACAAACTGGGAAATTTATAATACATCAAATTCATCTATTTCAAATAATACAATACAAGCTATAATGATTGACAGAGAGGGCAGAAAATGGCTAGCAACATTAAATGGTGTCTCCGTTTTTGATGGGACTAACTGGAAGACATTTACTCCTTCAAATTCGCCTGTTATTGATCCTTATGTAAGGTCATTAGCCATGGATAGCAGCAGTGTCAAATGGGTTGGAACGTTTAGTGGACTGCTAAAATATGATGATACTACATTTACTCTTTATAACAGACCATCAACTGGTCTTCCGGGGCAGGATGTAATTACAATTGCAATTGATGAGTTTAACAATAAATGGATAGGTACAAATCGCGGTCTTGCGGCATTTAATGAATCAGGAATTGCAACAGAAGTTAAGAACGATAAGATAGTCAGGATACCAGGTAGTTTCTTACTTTTGCAGAATTATCCAAATCCGTTTAATCCCGTAACAACAATAAGTTATTATTTACCGCAAAAAAGTAATGTCGTATTAAAAATATTTGACATACTGGGGAAAGAAATAAAGACACTTGTCAAGCAGGAACAGCCTGCCGGGTCATATAAAGTTCAGTTTGATGCTAACTCTTTGAGCAGTGGAATTTACCTGTACAAGTTAAGCACGGAAAGTTTTTCTGATGTAAAAAAACTTATTCTTTTGAAATAAGTCAGAGATGTATCACCTAACACAGAACTGGCTGTATCAGGTATAGTCAGTTCTGCCAAACTAAATTACATTTATTAGCCTATCCTTTGTTAATAGGATCTTTATTTTTGCATATATAAGATTCTGAGAATCCTTTTACTTTATAAAGATTGGAGAAACCAAAAGCGAAAAGAGATCGTTTTTAGAAAACTAATTTAACAAGAACATATTGTGATAGATAAGTTTGCATATATAAGTTTTCATAGATAAAAGTTTCTGCATTTTTATTAGAAAATTTTATATTATAAAATAATCAACATATAGACCAAATATTCATTAAAAAAAGCAGAATTTAAAAATAAGGGAGAAGATGAGGAAGATCCTTTTAAGTCTAGGATTTAGCTTAATAATCGTAGGAATAATACTGTTTACCTCTATTAGTTTAGTCGCAAACAAGGGAATCAATTCACATTTAGCCAGCAGAACAATCATAAAGAAAGGAATACCACAGAAAAATAGTAAAGACAGCACTCATTACACACCTATAATAAATACAAATCTAACGTCTACTGTATTTGGCTATCTTCCCTATTGGCAATATGAGAATGCACGCAAGACAATAAGGTATGAATTACTAACACATATTGCAGCATTTGATTTTAAGATTGATGAAGCAGGAAACATAACTAATCCTGATAACTGGCCATGGAGTGATGTTATAAATGAAGGGCACAAAAATGGTGTCAAGATAATAATGACTGTATTTAGCTCCGATTCATCAATGCTACACCAAGTTCTAACAGATAGTCTAAAAAAAGTAAAGGCCTTTAGTAATATAAAAAATACAATTACAGAATTTAATCTAGATGGCGTCAATGTCGATTTTGAAGTGCTAAAGCGAAGTGACCGGAATACAGTAATTAATGATTTTATGCATAGACTAACAAACTATCTGCATTCAGAGTTACCAGGTGTAGAGGTATCCTTTGCTGGTCCAGCAGTAAACTGGGGGGGCTGGAACTTTAAGCAATTAGCAGAGGCATGCGATTATATTTTCATTATGGGTTATGATTATTTTCCTCAGACCAGTTTGGTTTCAGGTCCCTCAGCTTCCCTGACTGGTAGTTTCTATAGTGTTGAGAGTACAGTGTTAGATGAATTTTTTGGATATGGAGAGGTCACAGAAAGCAATCCAGAGAAACTCATTCTTGGTGTTCCATATTTTGGAAATCACTGGGTGACAGAAACAAAAGATCCTCAATCAATAAATCTTCAGCATGTAGAGAGTATTACTTATGAAGCTGCAATGAAGAAGAGTAGCAGCTACAAAGTACTCTGGCAAAATAGTTTTCAGGTCCCCTGGTTCAGGTATACACAGGATGGGATTTGGCATCAGGTTTGGTTTGACAATCAAAAAAGTATAAGTCTTAAATATGATTTTGCAATATCGCATGGCTTTAAGGGAGTAGGAATGTGGGCCTTAGGATATGATGGAAACAGGGCTGAACTCTGGAATATAATCAAGAGTCGTTTCTATATTCCACAACCATTTGGCTTAAATGCAATAACAATGAATAATAAAGAACTATCAAACAAAGATTCCGAAAAAACAATATACAACGGAATATTTATTCCCAAAGCACTTAAGCTTGTTAGCAACAACAAAAGTGGAGCTTAAAAAAAAACAATCCCGGTTCTATAGCTTAAAGGCTTATACCTGAAAGGTTAATACCGGGATTATTTATTAGCATGTGTACCATTTATTTAGCTAATATTTATTACCTGCAATTTTCGAGCTTGCTACTCTTTTTAGCTTGCTACTATTTTTCTTGCATCATCAATCAAAGATTCAGCTTTCTTTCTTCCATCTTTTATCATATCTTCAACGACCTGATAGTATTCATTCATATCGTCAATAATTTCATCAGTCTTTCTTGATATCTGTTTTCTGAGCTTTTTACCTGGTAAAGGAGTATAAAGCAATGCTACAATACCACCTACAACACCGCCTAATAAAATGCCTGTAAAAAAACCTGTAACACTGTTCGATCTTCTGCTCATAATATTTCCTCCTCAAATGATGATTATCAATGTTATACAACGGAACTTACCTATTAGATAAAAAAAAGCGAAGAAACATTCAACACCTAAAAGTTTAAGCTTTGAAGGATTATTTTTTTGACGTCATCTATCTTTCAGATCCTAATAAATATATAAGGCTACAGCTCACAATAGCTATCCGAGTCTGAAAGATTTTTACATGGATAGCGCCAAGTCATATCACTCTCTTCAATAAGGTCATCAGCATGCTCTGGTCCCCACGTTCCTGCAGGATATCCATATAATTTAATTGATGGGTCATTTTCCCAAGCTCTTAAAATTGGTTCAACAAATTTCCAGCATTCGATCACGGAATCTCCTCTTGAAAAAAGAGTAGAATCTCCAAGCATAGAATCCAGGAGCAGTCTTTCGTAAGCAGCCGGGAGATAAACATCCGCTAGTTCCGAGTACTTAAAAATCATACTGACATTCTGAACATTAAAGCCAGCACCAGGGACCTTCATACCGAAGCGAAGGAGGATTCCCTCGTCAGGCTGAATACGAATCACGAGTTGGTTACAAGACTCATCTATGCCAATTTTCTGAAAGAGCTTATGAGGTGTAGCCTTAAAATGGATGACAATTTCAGCAACAGTCGTAGGAAGTCTTTTGCCAGTTCTAATGTAAAATGGCATTCCACCCCATCTCCAATTATCAATAAAAAACTTCACAGCAACATATGTTTCTGTCCTTGAATCTTTAGATACATCCCTTTCCTGGCGATAGCCCAAAATGTTTTCGCCTCTGATTCTTGAAGCCCCATACTGTCCCCGGATTACGTATTTTGCTACCTCTTCATCTTTTATTGCTCTTAAAGATTCAAAGATCTTTAATTTTTCATTTCTTACAGAGTAAGATTGAAAACTAGAAGGAGGTTCCATAGCAACAAGACTAACTAATTGCAGTAGATGATTCTGCACCATATCTCTAAGTGCTCCGGAAGTTTCATAGTACTTTCCCCGGTTTTCAATTCCAATACTTTCGCAAGAAGTAATTTCAATGTGATGTATATAATTTCTATTCCATATCGGTTCAAACATACCATTTGCAAATCTAGTAACAAAAAGGTTTTGAACTGTTTCTTTTCCCAGATAGTGATCTATCCTGAATATCTGCTCTTCATCAAATACATTATGGAGTTCTGAATTAAGCTTCTTTGCTGAATCAAGATCATAGCCAAATGGTTTTTCAACTATTAGCCTTCTATATTTTTTATGTGTATTTTGATTTTGAGTATCCTGTTTGTGCAGGTCAAATTTCCCCAAACTTTCTGCCGTAATCTTATACATTGAAGGAGAAGTAGCCAGGTAAAAAAGATAATTACCATTAGTTTCTTTTTCTTTATCTAATTCGGCGAGCCGGTCCTTTACATCGTGATATGCCTCAGGGTCCTTTGTATCAATTGAACAATAATAAAGCATTCGCAGAAAGTCTCTTGGATTTTTTGAATTCTTAGATACATCTTTCATTGAAGAAAGTTCTTCACGAAATCTATCTCGAAATGCATCATCAGTTAGCTGTGTTCTGCCCACCCCAAGAACAACAAACTTATCAGGCAAAAGGTCCTGCTTATAAAGTCTAAAAAGAGAAGGTATTAGTTTGCGTGAGGTAAGATCGCCAGAAGCCCCAAATATCACCAAAATACAATTATCAGGTTTTTCCATTTTATTCATTCATATTACTTAACAAATCATTAGTTCAATTCATCAAATAATTCAGTTCATCAAAACTTCATCTGAAATATCATCTCATTAATATTTATAAAAATAATAACTGACAAATACAATCACCTTTTATAGATAGTTAATATTAAAGGGATTTCGGTTGATAAAGCAAGAACAACAGGCTATCTTTGCCAGAGGTAAAAATTTGCTTTTTAAATTAACGGGGGATCATAATTTGTATTTATTCTTTCAAAAGAGGCTCCATAGTATAATCTTAACATCTCTGGCTTTACTGTTTTTAATCACGCCGAAAATTCTTTCTAATGAAATAAGTGATTCATCATACGTAAGGGAAAGCACAAACAATATTCCCAAAAGAATTTATAATGCAGAAAAACTTATTAATACCAAGCCTGTAATTGATGGGGAACTAGATGACAATTGTTGGGAGAATTTGGGAGAATGGCAAAGTGATTTCACTCAGCGCGAGCCCCGTAGTGGAAGTAGTCCTACAGAAAAAACGGCAGTAAAAATATTATATGATGAAGAAAATCTTTATGTAGCTATCAGAGCTTATGATAAAGAGCCTGGGAAAATAGATCGAAGGTCCTCAAGACGTGATGAGATGGGAGGAGATGAAGTAGGTATTGCCTTAGATAGTTACTTTGACCATAGGACAGCATATGAATTTGATATTTCTGCGGCAGGCATACAACTAGATGCTATCCCGCTAAATGATGGGACAAGCTGGGATATGAACTGGAATGCAGTATGGTATGCTAAAGTAGCCCTTGAGGATTCTGCATGGACAGCAGAGATGTGTATACCATTTAGCCAGCTTAGATTTGCAGAGAAGAAAGAACAAATCTGGGGGCTTCATGTTTGGAGATGGATAAACCGTAAACAGGAAGAAGATGATTGGCAGTATATTCCCAAAGACTCGCCAGGCATGGTGCATCTTTACGGGGAACTTCATGGAATAAAGGGTATTGGAGATCCTGTAAAATTTGAGGTATTACCATATTTAGTTAGTAAAGTCAATACTTTTAAGAAGGAAGAAGGAAATCCATTTGCCACAGGCAAGCGAAATAGTTTTTCAGCAGGATTAGATGGTAAATTAGGAGTTTCAAGCAATCTGACCATGGATTTTACAATTAATCCCGATTTTGGACAAGTTGAAGCTGATCCCTCCTCAATAAATTTAACTTCTTTTGAAACCTTTTACTCAGAGAAGCGTCCATTTTTTCTTGAAGGAAAAGATATACTTGATTTTGGTATAAGTGATGGCGATCAGATGTTTTATTCAAGAAGGATTGGACATAAGCCAGCTTATACTCCAGAAGTGAATTCAGGCGAATTTGTAAGAATACCAGAAAGCACTTCAATATTGAGCGCACTGAAGCTGACAGGAAAAACATCCAACGGAATTTCATTAGGGTTTATCTCAAGTTTAACAGCTAAAGAAAATGCTGAAATAAGTTCTGGTAATTCACAATTTAAAAAAACCGCTGAACCTTTAACCCATTATTTTGTAGGAAGATTTCAGAAAGAATATAATGAAGGTAATACAATTTGGGGAGGAATGCTTACAGCTGTAAACCGTTTTTTCTCCGAGGAGTATCTAAAATTCATAAATAATGCAGCATACAGTGCCGGAGTAGATTTAAGACACCAATGGGATAACAAGACATATTATTTTAATTTGAAAGCAACTTTAAGTAACATAAAAGGAGACCAGCAATCAATAAGGAATTTACAAATTTCACCAGTACACAATTTTCAAAGACTAGATGCAGAGCATTTAAAATATGATTCACTTAGAACCTCAATTTCCGGATATGGAGGCATGTTCTCATTTGGGAAAGAAGGCAACGGCAGACTAAGATTTTCAGGAAGCATTACATTTCGCTCACCTGGACTAGAGCTAAATGATATTGGCTATTTAAGGCAAGCAGATCTTATAATTCAGCGCTTTGCAATTGGTTATGTTGTTAATACTCCGACAGATCTTTTTCTAAACTACTCACTTTACTTCAACCAGCACTCTGATTGGGATTTTGGTGGAAATTATATTCAAACTGGTTATTCTTTAGAGACCAGTTCACAATTTCACAATTTTTGGGGAGCACAGTTAAACCTTTCGCAGGAATTTCCGTTCCTTGATACGAGAGTCTTAAGAGGGGGACCTGCGGTAAAATATACAGGGGACTGGAAACTTTATTCAGGCATATGGACTGACAGGACAAAGAAACTCAGCATGGAGTTATACTATACAGATATAATCTATGAAGATCAGATCTCAAGATACACCTCTTTAGCTCCCGGTATAACTATCAGAACAAGTGATAGATTCAATATGTCGGCAAGTATTAATTACAGTTCAACAATAAATGATCTGCAATATATTCAAACTATAAGTTGGTCTTCAGCAAATAGTTATCTTATGGGGAAGATGACCCAAAAGACACTCGGATTGACCTTTAGAATGGAATATTATTTAACTCCGGAATTGTCGGTTCAATATTATGGAAGTCCCTTCGTATCAGCTGGGAAATACAGCAATTTCAAAAAGATCAGTAATCAACCAAGAGCAGAAAAATATAGCGATCGTTTCCACAGATTTTCAGACAAGGAAATTTGTTTTCAAGAAAAATCCAATAGTTATTTTATTGATGAAAATTCCGATGGTATTTTTGATTATGATATATCAAAACCAGATTTCAACTTTAAGGAATTTCGTTCAAATCTAGTAATCCGATATGAATATAAAGCAGGTTCAACAATATATTTTATCTGGTCACAGGGACGAACTGGGTTTGAAAACAATGGAGAGTTTAGCTGGGGCAAAGATATGCGGAAATTGTATGATGTTTATCCGGATAATATTTTCTTGATCAAGCTTAATCACTGGTTCTCAATATAGCAAAAGCCGCCTTGATAAGAAGGCGGCAATAAAAAGCATAGCTTCAAAATAAAACTTATTCACCAAAAATCTTAT
>JAUZPB010000189.1 GCA_030706145.1 Bacteroidota bacterium | reverse complement strand
TATAATTGAAACATTCAAACAATCCACACTCAAGGATTTCTACAAAGACTGGTACCGCCCTGATCTTATGGCAGTCGTTGCAGTGGGCGATTTCGACAAAGTGCAAATAGAAGCGCTAATAAAGGAACATTTCGGTTCAATTACCTCTCCTGCTTTAGAACGTAAACGTGAGCTTTTCCCCGTTCCAAAACATGATGAGACACTTTTCGCAATTGCATCGGACAAAGAAGCAACAAACTCATCAGTTTCAATATATATAAAGCTGGACAAACAGACGACAAAGACAGAAGATGATTTTCGCAGAAACCTCAGTCAGAGCCTTCTTCAGAATATGCTCAACCAGAGACTCTCGGAACTGACGCTTCAGTCTGACCCGCCATTTACATTTGCTTTTGGCGGCAGGAGCGGATTTGTAAGAACAGCTGACTGTAATGTTCTTTTCGCACAGGTAAAAGACAATGGAATTGAAAAAGGCTTGTCGGCTATATTGAGGGAGGCAGAACGGGCACGTTTATTTGGCTTTACCTCGACTGAGCTTGAAAGAACAAAGTCTAATTTCATGAGAGGAATGGAAAAAGCTCTTGCCGAAAAAGATAAAACAGAGTCAGGAAGACTGATAAACGAATATGTCTATAGTTTTCTTGATGGCGGCCCTATAATGGGTATTGAAAACCTTTATGATCTCTACAAGAAATATCTTCCAAAGATAACTCTCACCGAAGTTAACAAGTATAGCGAAGAACTTCTTCAAAAGAGCAACAGGGTTGTAATGGTAAATGTCCCTGAAAAAGAGGGTGTAAAGATACCGACAGAAGCAGAATTAACTGCCGTTATGGCTAATGTTTCAAAAGAGAAGATAACGGCATATGTAGACAATGTTTCCACAAAGCCATTATTAAAGGAAACTCCTAAGGCAGGTACAATTGTAAGCTCAACAAAAAATGAAAAGATGGGCTACTCGGACTGGAAGCTTTCAAACGGAGTACGCGTAGTAATAAAGCCTACTGACTTTAAGAATGACGAAATTCTTTTCGCTGCATTTAGTAAAGGTGGTTCATCACTAATAGCTGATGAGAATTATATTTCAGCATCACAGGCTCCAATGCTTGCACAGGGTTCAGGACTTGGAGAATTCTCACAGATTGAGCTAAGGAAGTATCTTACAGGTAAAATTGCAGGGGTAAGTACATACATAGGCAGCTACGAGGAAGGTTTAAGAGGCAGTGCAAGTCCAAAAGATGTAGAAACCATGTTCCAGCTTATCTATGCAAATTTCACACATCCAAGGATCGACTCCTTAGGTTTCAATGCATATAAAGCAAAAATGATTTCAATACTTCAGAATGCAAATAATAGTCCGGAAACGGCCTTTAAAGATACTTTGTATTCAACCTTAAGTAACTACCATTTCCGCATGCGTCCCTGGACAATTAAGACACTTGATGAAGTCAACATGGACAAAGCACTTGCAGCTATAAAAGACAGATTTGCCGATGCAAGTGACTTCACATTTGTTTTTGCTGGTAATATAGATACTGTATCAGTTAAACCTTTGATACTAAAGTATCTTGGCGGACTTCCTTCTCTGAACAGAAATGAGAACTGGAAAGACCTGAAGATCACAAATCCAGATGGCGTTGTTGAAAAGGTTGTAAAGAAAGGTATTGAACCTAAGAGCTCGGTTGCCATAGTTTTTAACGGTCCATACGAGTGGAACCGCAAAAATGAGTATAAACTTGAATCTCTTATTGATGTAGTCAATATTAGGCTTCGCGAGGCAATACGCGAGGATAAAGGCGGCACATATGGTGTTGGCGCAAGGCAGAACATTTCGCACATACCTACTTCAAAGTACAGCATAACAGTAGGTTTCGGATGCAATCCCGATAGAGCTGAAGAGCTTACAAAGGCTGTCTTCAGCGTAATAGACAGTATAAAGAACTTCGGAACAAACGCCGAGACACTGGCTAAGGTAAAAGAAACACAGAAGCGCCAGAGAGAAGTAAACATAAAATTAAATAGTTTCTGGTTAGGTATTCTCTCAAACTTCCTTCAAAATGGCGACGATCCAAGCATACTTCCGGAATATAACAGTTGGGTCGATGAGCTTAAGATGAGTGATATAAAAGAAGCCTGCGCAAAATACTTTGATAAGAATTATGTAAAGGTAGTACTTTATCCGGAAGATAAAGTTCAGTAGATATTAAAGTCCTAATTTATTCAAAACTCACCCTCCCTGCAGATTCAATTTGCAGGGAGGGTGATAGTTATCAGATATCACAGATCCCTTTCTCCATTTCACAAAAACAATCCCTTTATAGACTACGGTTTTGCCTTTACCTTTTGCTTTACTTTTTTATATCTTAAGTAACTAAGCAGATATATAAGAATAAAGAACTTGTTTGTCATTTAATTTGTGGGGAAAGTAATGAACAATATCAGTGAAATAGGCGATATAAGAGAGAGGCTGCTAGACAGGAAAAATCACCTGATGAACCTTGCCCAGAAATTTATTTCAACTGCTGAAATACTAAGACTAATTGAAGAGATAGATTCTGCACTTAAGAGGATGACTAACGGCACATATGGACTTTGTGAAGTCTGCGGCGATCCAATTGAACCAGATAGGTTAAAGGCCGATCCACTATTAAAAGTATGCCTAGATGATTTTTCAGCCGAGCAGCAGAAAAACCTGGAAAACGAGCTATCGCTTGCTGTAAAGGTCCAGCAAAATCTTCTTCCAACAGAAAACATTTCTCTCCCTGGCTGGGATATAGATTATCATTATGAACCTGCAAGTATTGTCAGCGGTGATTACTGCGATCTTATTATTCCAGATGAAAGAAGTGAAAACCAATATGTTATTGTAGGAGATGTAACAGGCAAAGGAGTTGCGGCATCAATGCTTATGACACACCTTCATGCTATGTTCCATACTTTGGTTCCATTTAACCTAAAACTAAGTGAGCTGATGGAAAGAATTAACAGGGTCCTTTGTGAAAGCACTGCAGATGACCTGTTTGCAACTCTAGTACTTGCAAGGGCTCATAAAGATGGAACAATTGAGATAAGTAATGCGGGCCACTGCCTGCCAATTCTGATAACAGAAAGTGGCGCAATTGAACCAGGGTCAAACGGAGTACCACTTGGCATTTTATGTCAGGCTACATACGAAAGTACCTCATTTAAGATGCATCGTGGTGATGTTTTAATTCTCTATACCGACGGACTTACTGAGGCTATGAATGGTGATGATTGCTTTGAACTTTCAAGAATTCTGCAATATCAGCATGAGTTCAGAGACATGAGTCCCAGGGAGATAATTGAAACAATAAACGCTGAATTAAGCGCATTCTTAGATGGTTCAGTAAAAAGCGACGACCTTACACTCATGGTCCTAAAAAAATTATAATTTTATACTCAACTGCAGTTTATTATACCTACAGTTTATCTTGTCCGGCCCTCTGTTTCTTCAGAGGGCTTATGTGCAGCAGAAGAGTTTTTACACCAGATAAAAGCCTTATAAAATCATGAAAAAAGCCAACAAAACTTTAGGAACGCCCCTTTCTCCATAGAGAACTATTTTTACTGATTTCCTCAAAAAAAATCCTACAACTTATTATTTAATTTTGGTTCAAATAATGTGAAAGATTTTTATATATTGCCCGCATACAAATTACGGGTGAAAAATGCGGAAGTTTGAACTGCTCACTATTGCCATACTTCTAATTGTTTTTTCTGCTGAAAAAGTTTATCCACAATCAAAATTATGCGGGCACGTCTTTGAAACTAATACAACTAAAGCTCTTGCTAATGCCAACGTATTTATATCTGGTACAGTTAAAGGTACAGTAACTAATAAGGAAGGATACTTTGAAATTCAGGGCGTTCCATCTGGATCACAAAGAATTATTATTTCACTTCTAGGCTATGAAACCGTTACTAAGTTTTTGATGCTTGAACAGGACAGCACTTACGAAGTTAGTATAGAACTTACACCAAGGATCTATTCAACAGGAACTGTGAATATCACTTCTTCGAAATCTTCCTTTGAAAGGCAAAAAGACCTAAAGCTCTTCAAGGAACTCTTTTTGGATAAAAGCAAAAAAGAAAAATAGCAGTAGCTTTATTATTGGCAAAATGGTTGGCAGCCTTGTGCGCTTTTTCGACAGCGGCTACGACCGTGGAAAAATAACCTCGCCTGCAAAGGTAAAAAGTTATGGGAAAAACCAGCAGATGTGCTTTATGCTTGGCCTTGATAAATTTGACAGTGGAGACTATGAAATTGAGCTTATAATTAGCGATAAGGTAAGCGGTCAAAAAGCATCAAATAAAGTTGCATTTGAATTAAACTAAAGAGTTGCCTTGGCAATTAAAATATCTTGCCTGCCTGCATATGAAAATGCGGGCAGGCAAAAATAATTCTTACTACAAAATCCTACGCTCTTAGAATATAAATCCAAAGCCCGCGCTGAAAGTATTATATTTTGCAATGTTGTAATCTACATTGAGATTTACATAAGCAAGCTTAAACGCAACTCCCATCGTAAGCTTAGATGTATTCTCTCCGTCTAAGTCAAATGAGATCTTATCACTATGGATCTCATCTAAGCCCTGAGCATTCCTTATTGTATATTGATAATTGTAATTAACTGTCGTCTTGGAATTTTGAACCGAAGCTCCTACATATGGAGTCACATTTACTGCACCAGGGCCAAATGTGCGGCTTGCATAGATCCCAAATTCATTTGCGTTGCTCTCTAATACATCACCTACTTTAAGGTTCTGTGTAAAAAATCCCAAGGCTACATCTACTGGCAAAGGTACCGGAAGCCATGCGTTTATATTATGCTCAATACCAAAACCAAAGTATTTTGTCTCACCAAGCTCACTACTAATTTTTACTGATGGCACATAACGGAAAGATACCTGTGTACCATAGACTGTTCCTACTGTAAGCTGAGGCGCAGCAAGAGGAAGAATTGAAGCATCATCAAGCAGTCCGCCAACGCCAAGATCTACCTTCTGAGAGGGAACTGTATATGTCGCCCCATTTACCTGGTACTGTTTTTCAGTAAAAGCTATCATTATATGCTCGTTTTTCTTGCCCATAAGAGTTGGCCCTGAAAAACCGACCTGAAATTTATCTGTCGTAAGCTTTGAAATAATTTGCTGCCTGGCCTGTGAATTAGAAATATTACCAGTCATTTGTTCTGCCTGCGCGGCAGTAAAGCTATATTCCCCTGCAAAGTTAAATGTCTTATTTTCATCTGGCATCATTGCTCCCATTGCAACAATACCAAACTGAATATCTACTCCAAGTAATGATGACTTTGGAGCGCGGTTTGCCCAGCCCGAATTAAGGTTTGCACCAAATCCGTTACTTGCTGGTCCAAGATACGACTGCGCAGCCTGCTTGGACAGTTTGTTAATTGTTTCATTTAATGACTGTGCATTTGTCATGTGGCTAAAGAGTACTGGAAGAATAACTAGAAGCGTCATTACTCTTTTTAAGCATTTCATGGATCCCTCTTGTTTTATTTTGAATTAAAGAATGTATGTTCAAAAATATTTTATTTTCTTTAAATATCAATTACCTTTTACACTATTAAGACTTTTATTTTGAATATTTCGCTCAATATTTCATTTAATTCATGGCGTGTAAATAAAGCAGAAACCAGTTTAAGAAATAATCTTCCAAGAGGTATTATTTTAATAATATCTCATACGATTTTTTTTGTGGAAGAAATGCAGGTGCATAGAGAGGGAAATAAAAAGAAAATGCGCTATGAGTTTTTTTTCAGGCTCATAACGCATTGTGTGGGGTTATATATATTTAAATACGGAGAATAAAATATAAATCAGCAAACTATTTTTACCTCAAAATCTTACTTTGAAGTTTTACCACAAAGTATAGCAATTAAAATATTGCCTGAGTGTTTTTAGTAACTTTCCTTTGTCAGAATAACTTTACCTTTAAATACTCTATAGATAAAGACTGTATAAGCAATCACAATAGGCATTCCAAGCAAAGCTATTATAAGCATCGTTGTTAATGTCCTTGGTGTTGAAGATGAATTATATATAGTCATGCTATAGGCAAGATTAGTTGCAGATGGTACTAATCTTGGAAATAAACTTATTGCCATTATTCCTGTCATGCTTGCAATTATAAGAGACGATGAAATAAATGCCTGCATCTGCTTTCCCATCTTAAGAGCTACTGGAAGGTAAACAATAGATAAAATCAAAAGCAGAAATACCAGATAGAAAAGAGGATTCTTTAGAAGTCCATCAAACAAAAATGGAGAAATTACCATTGTTGAAAGAGTTGCAATAAGATAAAGACATATCATAGTGATCCATGAAGCCTGAGCAACCTTTTCTGCCCTTTGCCTTTGGCGATCCTGTGATTTCATTGAAAGGTAAACTGCTCCCTGCATCAAAAACATTGCACAGCTCAGCAGTCCAATCAGTATTGCATATGGATTTAATAGTCCCAAAAAGTTTCCTGTAAAGAGTCCCTTTTCGTTTATAGGCAGGCCTTTAAGTATATTACCAATTGCCACACCAAAGAGAATTGAAGGCAAAAGGCTGCCAATACCAAAGGCTTTATCCCAGAAGTTTCTCCATGACTTATTTTCCACCTTTGAACGAAATTCCATTGATACGGCCCTTAGTATTAGTGCAAGCAGCAGCAGCATTAAAGCAATATAATAGCCGCTAAAGACAGTGGCATATACAACCGGGAAAGCTGCAAATAAAGCTCCTCCGCCTGTAAGCAGCCATACCTCGTTGCCATCCCATACGGGTCCAATAGCATTAAGGTTTATTCTTCTTTCAGTCTCATCTTTTGTAAAGAGGTGGATAATTCCAACTCCAAGGTCAAAGCCGTCTAAAATTGCATAACCTATGATCAATACACCTACAAGTATAAACCAGGTTGTATTTAAGTCTAACATTGTTTTCTATGCCTCCTGTAATTCCAAGTTCTCATGATGTGATTTTGCTTCAATTTGTTCGGGTCCATGCTTGACTTCCTTTACAAGCAGGTAAATATAAAGTCCAAGCAGAGCCGTATAAATAATACCGAACAAAATGATCGAGAAGAGTATCTCTCCGGCTGAAACTGTTACAGAAGCTGCATGTGCTGTGCGAAGAAGCTTATAGACTATCCATGGCTGGCGCCCAATTTCAGCTGCCATCCAGCCAACCTGGCATGCAATTACAGGCAGTGGAATTGACCAGAGTAGTACCTTAAGCAGTTTTTTATTTTCCCAAAGATTTTTCCTGTACATTGAATAGGCTGCAAGTGCCAGAATAAATATAAAGAACATCCCAAGGCCAACCATAGTGTGAAATGAAACAAAAGTCATAACAAGCGGAGGTACATCTTCCTTCGGAAATTCATTAATTCCTTTGATCTTTGCATTTACATCACCAAAGGCCATCCAGCTTAGCAATTTAGGTATTTCAAGCGAAGCCTTT
>JAUZPB010000188.1 GCA_030706145.1 Bacteroidota bacterium | reverse complement strand
ATACCAAACTCTGCGCTTGCAGCAATATCCTCGAGTGTAGTATTATTAAAGCCTTTTTCTGCAAAGAGTTTAGCAGCGGCCAGCTGAATTTCCTGTTTTCGAAAGAGCTTTTCTCTTTCTTTTCTACTAAGTCCTGTAAGATCTTCCATTTTACGAATCATCGTTTTACTTTTATAAATTTTTGCTCATCTGATATAATATATATTCGTATTATGAATGTCAACTCATAAATAGAATATTAATTCATTTTACGAATAACCATTCATTTTTGTAAATAGTTCAAGTAATTCGCATGACAGAGCAAGATATTTTCCGAGTTCATTTCTTTTATTCTAATACTTTCTATTCAAAAATATATGAAGAGTGAAAGGGCGGGAACAAAAAATCGGTCAACGGGCCAATTTTGCCGGTAACACGGACCTGAAAATGGGGTAGAAGTGCCTCCCTTTTTGAGTAAAAGAAGGAATGTTTGAGGATTGTATCTTTGTATAAATAATGATTTTTGCAAAAATCTTGAAACTTTCTTTCAAATTATCAATCTTACTTAATGAAATTTAACTCCACTAAAAACAAGAGGAATAATAAAATGGGCAGCAGAAAGGCATATATTAAGCAAATTTCAGGGATAAGTTTTGTCGGGAAGACAGATTCAAATCACTGGATAACGATGGATGGTCCCGAAGAATTCGGAGGCAGTGATGCAGGTATTAGGCCTAAAGAACTACTTTTACTTGGGCTAGGCGGCTGCACAGGCAGTGATGTTGTAAGCATATTAAAGAAAAAGAGGGTTGCAATAGATGATTTTGAAATAAACATTTCAGCTGATGTTGCAGATGAGCATCCGCAGGTATTTACAAAGTTACACATAGAGTATATTTTCTATGGGAACAACATACCTAAAAACGATATAGAAAGAGCTATTGAATTGTCACAGACTAAGTATTGTTCAGTAACGAAGATGCTTGAAAAGGCCGTTGTAATTACACATTCTTATAAAATAGTTGATAAAAAGGTCCTTGATAAAGCTGAGTCTGCATCTGAAAAGATATAATTTATATAAGGGGAAAAGCTTGCATACAAAAGCTCAAGAGCAGTTTAAGATATAGTTTTAAGCTGCTCTGAGGCAATTAAGGAAACAGCTGAGAACGTATCGATATTCAAATCAAAATGGAGATTATTTACTAAGGAAATACTCCTCGGGTATAGGTTTTCTGCCCGCATAGCCTGAATCCATGTCATGGAAATATCTAATTTCCGGTTCATCGCTTCGCCAGCAGAGCATTACTTCCTTTCCCTCAATAATCGAAGGGAAATCGACCAGTCCAATTGTAAAATTCCAATCCTTATAAAAGCATCCAATTTCCTCAAGTTCAGTAATAAAGCCATTGATATTCGAAGCAATTGCCTGAATTTCAGGATCATCAATAACACTTCCATTAAGTTCTGAGGCAATTGACCGCATCATTTCCCCGGAATTAATAATATCGCGAATAATTCTCTTAACAAGAGGAAGAGTTCTCTTTGCTTCTTCCGGAGTAAAAAACTTAACTATTTTCATCGTATCACTCTTAAGTCCAAACCTTTCCATAGTAATTCTTCAGATTATTTATAAAATCCATACCTAGACACTACAGACAAAGCATACTTTGTGATAAAAATGCACTTGAAATAAATCTATTACTTCTCTCAAATAAATCAGTGTTTTTGCTAACATTATATACAACTGTATGATATAGCTCACTGAAAGAGGTATAAAAGCTGGAAAGTCTCTTAATGCATAGAGTTGGAACCCTGCAAATCTGCTTTTTCTTTAATAAAAAAGAAAGCAGACCTGCAGAATTCCGCCTTATATAGAGAAGAGAATGCGGATAACTTTTTTTTAAGAGTTACTTAATCAAGATAATCTCTTGTTGAGGCGAAGAGAGAAATTCGCAGCCATCTTTTGTAACAACGACCTCCTCCTCAATAGTTGCTATACCATAATCTTTGATAGGAAGGCGTGGTTCAATTGTATAAACTTCACTTTCTTCTATTCTCTTGAAAGGAAGACTTCCATAGCGTTCCCATCTAGGGGCAAGGAGTCCGCCACCATCGTGGGCCATTCTACCGACCTGATGGCCTAAAGCGTGAGGGAATTCCTCATAACCGTTTTCAAGAATATACCTGCGGGCAATATCGTCAATTTCGCAGCCTTGTTTTCCGGGTTTCATTGCCTTTGCAGAGAGCTGAATTGAGTTTTTAATAACATCGAAGCCCTTTTGAACTTCTTCAGGGGCTTTACTCTCACCTTCTTTAAGTATGTACCATGTTCTTTGAAGGTCAGAACAATATCCCTGGTAAGAGATGCCGAAATCGATATTAAGGACGTGACCTGGCTGGACCTTTCTATCAGTTGGGCCCGCATGAGCTCCAGCCGTATCAGGGCCAGTAAATACAGATGGGCAATAATCAGCCTCCCATGAAAGGCCAAATCCGCGCTCTTTAACAATCTTCTTCATATGGGCAGCAATTTCTTTTTCCGATACACCGACCTTAATAAACTTAGTTGCCTCGTCGAAAATTTCAAGAGTTTCTTTAATAGCAGCCTTCATAAGATTTAGTTCAGAAGGAGTTTTTCTTCCTCTTAATGTATTTACAATTTCCTCAGATGAGACAAGTCTATCGGCATATGGAGTATCTTTCAGATAATCGATAAGTTCAAGATACATACCGTGAGTAAGTCCATCGGCTAGGTTAGAATCTCTAGAATAATTAATAGCTATTTTATTAGGGCGGTATTTGTTAAAAGCAGCCAGAAGAGGTTCCTTTATGGACTTTACATATCCTACAACATTTTTATAAGTCCCAATAGTTTTCATATTAGGGACATCCAAACTCCCAAGAATAGCTGTTGTATCACCATCTTTAGTGATAATATATGCAGTCTGCCATGTGCAGTTAGTACCAACTACCATATCCATTGAAGGGTCCTTTATGTTTGAACTCTCCCGCACAAAAATCAGCCACATATCAATTTTCTTTTCTTTAAGGGTTTGTGCAGCCTGCTGGATCTTTTCGAGAATCATCTCTTTGGACATAATTACTCCAGGAATAAGTGTTGTGTTGAGTGTTGAAATTGTAGTGCCGGAATAACTGAACACAAAGGACTAAAAATTCAACACCGATTAAATTTCGTTCAGTTTTAGATTTTTTAAGTATATTAAACTTAATTATTTAGGATTTCGAAGGCAAGTAAAGAAGAGAACTTTTAAAATGCAGCAGGTTCAAATAATAAAAGTACTAATAATAGTTTTTCTAGTCTCACTACCAATGATCTATCTTTTCAAAAGGATAAATCTGCCAAGTATAATAGGTTTTCTGATAGCAGGAATTCTTATAGGTCCGCATGGTTTTAAGCTGATTACAGAGATAGAAACAATAAACATAATGGCAGAGATAGGAGTAATACTTCTTCTTTTTACGATAGGACTTGAACTTTCAGTACAGAAACTGCTGCAGATGAAAAAGCTTTTGCTTTATGCCGGGGGACTGCAGGTACTGCTTACAATTATTTTTTCCTCGCTAATTTTCTTTTTTACGGGGATAAATCCAAAGCAGAGTATCTTCTTTGGAATGTTAATAAGTCTTTCGAGCACAGCCATAGTACTAAAGCTGCTTTCAGATAAAAATGAACTTGAATCGCCGCATGGGAAGATATCATTAGCCATTTTAATATTCCAGGATCTGGCCGTAGTCCCCATGATGATGGTTCTCCCTTTATTAAATGCAAATGCGCAAGTTTCCTACTTTAAGCTGATATTAAATTTAGTCATATCATTTGCACTTCTTTCAGCTGTAATATTTATAGCAAGATTTCTTATTCCGAAAGTACTTTTTCAGCTTGCAAGGTTAAGAATAAGAGAAGCCTTTACAATTGGAACGATACTGATAATATTAGCTACGGCCTACTTTACTGAGTCATTAGGTTTATCGCTAGCTCTTGGAGCTTTTATTGCAGGAATAATACTTTCAGGTACAGAATATACACACCAGATATTTGCCGAAATAATTCCGATGAAAGATTCCTTTAACAGTCTTTTCTTTGTTTCAATTGGTCTATTATTTAATATTAATTTTCTTTTGGAACATCTAGTACTTGTTCTAGGGCTTATTGCAGGAATAATACTTCTAAAATCATTAGTAGTTACAGCTATAGTATATTTTATGGATTATCCTTTAAGGATATCAATACTGGCCGGATTAGGACTTGCACAGATTGGGGAATTCTCCTTTGTTCTTGCGCAGACAGGCTTAGCCAGCTCTACAATAACAGCAGATTACTACAACGCATTCCTTTCGAGTTCTGTTTTTACGATGCTCCTAACCCCGGTAATACTGCAGATCTCGCCATGGCTGGCACTGGAGATAAGGGATCATGCAACCCCACGTCTGGATGCTGAAGCAGGAGATTCGAAGTTTGAAAAATTAAAAGATCATGTTGTAATAGTTGGATTTGGGCTTAATGGGAAAAACATTGCACGAGTGTTAAGAGAGACAGGGATCAGTTATGTTATACTTGAATTAAATCCAGAGACTGTAAAAAAGTACAGAAGCAAAGGAGAGAAGATACTCTATGGAGATGCAACAAGAAAAGACGTACTTGAAACCACAAAAATAAAAGAAGCAAATGTAATTGTATTTGCAATCTCAGATCCACATTCAACAAGGCTTGCAATACAACTTGCAAAAGAATTAAATCCTTCTATTTACTGCATTGTAAGGACCCGCTTTACAAATGAAGTAGATGAAATGCTTAAGGCAGGGGCAAACGAAGTAATTCCAGAGGAGTTTGAGACATCGCTTCAGATATTTACAAAAGTATTGCAGCGTTACCATATTCCATTGAATGTAATTGTAAAACAGACAAACATAATAAGGCATGAGTCTTATGAAATGTTAAGAAACGAAGCTGCCACAACTCCTGTTCTTACGCATCTTGACAGGATACTAGCTGAAGGTTTAACAGAGACATATTATGTTGAAGATACCAATCAGAATGCAGGTAAAAATTTAAGAGAGCTTAACATACGCGCGCAAACGGGAGCCACGATAATAGCGTTTCTGCGGGATGGGAAAACAATTACAAATCCCTCAGGCAGGGAAACTATAAAAGAACGCGATACTATTGTTATCTACGGCAACCATCTAGCTGTCGATAAGGCAATCAGACTACTAAATAGTGAAGACTTTTAAGACAGAAAGCAGCTCAGGCGCCAAAGGCACCTGAGTCATAAAATGGATTTGTAAATTCAGTGAACAAATGGTTCAACTGTTAAAATGGCCGTCAGGATTATAAGGATAATAATTGTTGACCATCCCACAATATTTTTTACATGGGAATTGATATAATTACCCATGACATCACGCTTGTTAACGATAATGATCATTGAAACCAGCACAACAGGAAGAAGTATGCCATTAATTACCTGTGTCCATACTGTAATGCTTATAAGGGGTGCACCAGGAATAAGTATGATAGCAACTGAAATAACAATAATCGCAGTAAAGAACGTATAGAATTCCGGAGCCTCACCTAGTTTCTTATCAATCCCGGCTTCAAATCCGAATGCCTCACAGATATAAAATGCTGTAGCCAAAGGCAAGATTGTCGCAGCAAAGATAGAAGCGATAAAAAGTCCGAATGCAAACAATTGCGACGCAAAAGCACCCGCAAGAGGCTGAAGCGCCATTGCGGCATCCTTTGCATCATTAATAACAATTCCTTTCTGGTGCAAAGTTGATCCGCAGGCTACAATAATGAAAAATGCTACAACTATAGTTGCTATGCATCCTATCAGTACATCCCAAAGCTCATATTTATAGTCCTTTATCTTAATTCCTTTTTCAATCACGGCGGACTGCATATAAAACTGCATCCATGGAGCAATAGTTGTTCCCACAATACCAATTGTCATACTGAGAAACTGAGTATTCAGTTCGAAAGATGGTTTGACCAGGGACGACCCGATTTCGCTCCAGTTAGGTTTGGACAGAACAGCAGATACGACATAAGATAAGAGGAAAACGCTGAAGGCAAGGAATAGCTTTTCAGCCGAACGGTAGCTGCCGTTAACCACAAAGATCCAAACTAATATGGCTACAATTGGGACAGAAAAATATTTGCTTATGCCAAAGATCTGCATGCTTCCTGCAACTCCTGCAAATTCTGTGGTAGTATTACCAATATCTGCTATTATAAGCCCCAGAAAGATGAAGAAAGTCACTTTAACGCCAAAATTTTCTCTTATCAGGTCTGCCAGTCCCTTTCCGGTTACTATTCCCATGCGGGCATTCATTTCCTGAACTACATAGAGAACAAGAAATGCTGGAATAAGTGTCCAAAGAAGTTTATAACCATATAAAGCACCAGCAACCGAATAAGTAGTAATTCCTCCGGCATCATTATCAACACTGCCGGTAATAATTCCAGGTCCAAGTATACTTAAGAACACCAGAAGATTAGTCAGCCAAGGTTTTCTTTTTATATTCTGCAGAGATTTAATTCCTTATCAAAAATATTTTTCAACTATTTATGTTTTAAGAGTTCATACATAATGTCATTAATAATAACATTACCAACCAGGTTCATTTCCTGGTCAACAATTGGGATAGCGAACAAATTATACTTGGAAACTATTTTTATTAGTTCGTCAATTTCGTCATTATCATACATAAAGATAAAATCCTTATGCATAATACTCTTAAGCGTAGCATTAGGATCAGATATAACAATATCGCGCAGTGAGACTTTTCCGATCAGTTTGTTCTTGCTATTAGTAATATAGATATAGTTAGTAAGTCCCTCTTCAGGTTTAGTTTCTCTTAGAGCCTGAAAGACCTGTTCGACCTTAAAGTCGCTTCTAAAGGCAACAAAGTCGGTACTCATAAGACTGCCTACGACCTTCTCATCATATTCCATGAGTTCTCTTACCTCATCAGAGGTTTCCTTATCCATAGAATTAAGAAGTTCTTCAGCCTTATCCTTACTAAGGCCGTCAAGAATATCTGCCACTTCGTCTGTAGGCATTTCTTCAAGAATATCTGCGGCCTTATCGGCAGAAAGGTTCTCGATAACTTTGAGCTGAGTCTCCTCTTCCATCTCCTCGAGTACATCAGCGCCGCGCGCATTATCAAGGTGAGAGAAGATAGTCATACCTGTCTTAGTATCAAAGTCCTCGATAATATCAGCCAGGTCAGAGGGGTGAAGAGTATTTAATTTATTATAAGTTTTTGAAAGGACAATATTTTCATTTCCTGAAAAGACTGTTTCGACGTCATTCCAGAGAATTAGTTTAGAAGGGAGTTTAATTCCAACCTTTGCTATAGGTTTAGCAATGCCAAGCCGTCTGAAGAGTCCTTCCGTCCCAATAGCAACGGCAACGACGAATAATCCTGAAGAGAGCAGTACCATACGCACGTAGTTTACGCGGACTACTTTTCTGCCATTAACATCGATGATCTGTTTATCAAGGACATGCTTACT
>JAUZPB010000187.1 GCA_030706145.1 Bacteroidota bacterium | reverse complement strand
CTTATGCATATCTCGACAAGCAGATGCCCGGGATCGGAAAATAGCGGCGTGCCGCAGTCGGAGATAAGAGCTGCCGACTCTCCGCCAACCATCCTTAAAAGTATTCCATCGGCTTCTTCATGCTCATTGTGCTCATTTAGGGAAACTAGCTCCTTTTCTATCTGATAATGTGCAAGGAGCCTGCGCGCTTCTTTGAATTCCTCGCAGATTATAAAATCAACAGACTTAAGTATATTAAGCGCCCTTAGCGTTATATCGTCATAATTGCCTATTGGCGTTGAAACCAGGTAAAGTTTACTATCCATATAATATTGTATTAGAAATTAAATTTTTAGAAAAGATCCTGTTCATCAATTATCACGCACCATTTTCATTATATTTTGCGTTTTATTAACAGCTAAGCCTTTAATACTACTTTTTCCCCGGTGGAATGAATCCTTTATAAGTATCAAACTTTGGGCTGTAAAAAACAATGTTCATATCGCTATCCCTTAGTGTTCCGCCGCTGGGGTAGAGGAAAAACTCACCGGTCGTGTCTGTTTTTTCTGATGCGGGCATACCGTTTATAGTGTAAAACTTTACGCGGTAAAATCCCAGCTCGTATTTGCCCTTGTTTAGCTGTTCCAGAAGATTAGCATCGGAAAAGATATAAATGTCGTTCATATATTGGAAAGTCTTTTTTCAGAGATGTAATTATTTCTTAAGATTACAAAAAGGCACCTTTATATAAGGTGCCTTTTCTATGTGAGTTACAAAAACGTACATATCAGGATAATAATTCTTTTACCCTGTTATAGAGTTCATTAAGCTCGACAGTCGATCTTTCGCCTGTCTTTCTGAGCTTAACTTCAACTTTATTTTCCTTCAGGTTCTTATCGCCGACAATTATCTGTACAGGTAAGCCTAAAAGATCAGCATCATTGAACTTAAAGCCGGCCTGAGCATCTGTCCTGTCGTCAAAGAGGACTTCATAACCAAGTGCAGTAAGGTCGTTATAGATCTTCTCTGAAGCATCTATTACTTCCTGCTTCTTCATATTAAGGCCCAACAGATGTACCTGGAATGGTGCAAGCGTTTTGTCCCAGACTATTCCTCTTTCATCATAATGCTGTTCAATATAGCATGCAATAACTCTTTCGACACCTATGCCGTAGCTGCCCATAATAATTGGGTGTGCTTTCCCGCTCTCATCAAGGTAATTTGCACCCATAGCCTCAGAGTATTTTGTGCCGAGCTTGAAGATATGTCCAAGTTCAATTGCCTTGAATACTTCCAGCTTAGAGTTGCACCTTGTGCATCCTTCACCTTCCTGGACAGTCCTTAAGTCGAAGTATTCAACTGTAGGAACATCTCTTTGCATATCTATACCGCCAATGTGGTAATCATTCTTATTGGCTCCGCTGTAAAGATTGTTTGCATCTTTAAGTCTGAGGTCTGCAATTATTCTGCCCTTAAATCCAACCGGTCCAATTGAACCTGCATCGGCTCCTGTTATCTGTTTTAATTCATCAGGATGACCAGGACGAAGATTGCCTGGCAGTACAGTAGCAAGCTTAGTTTCATTTACTTCGTCATTGCCAAGCATAAGTACGAGTACAGGCTCGTCTTCACAAATATATATTCTTGACTTTGCACACTGTGTCTCTTTTATTCCAAGGAACTGGCAGAGCTCATCAATGCTCTTTACATTAGGTGTTGAGATCTCTTTTATTTCTTCTGACTTATCTGTCCTTGGTGCTCCATCTACAACTGACTTTGCGACTTCAACATTTGCAGCATAACCGCAATGTTCGCAGTAAGCAACAGTATCTTCACCTGCATCTGACTTTACCATGAACTCCTCTGAGCGGCTTCCGCCCATAGCACCGCTTGAAGCGCCGACTATGAAATACTTGAGCCCGCATCTGTCAAAAATTCTTCTGTAAGCTTTATCATGAAGCTTATATGAGGTGTCCAGGTTTTCCCAGCTTGTATCAAATGAATAAGCATCTTTCATAAGGAACTGTCTTCCTCTTATGATACCGCTCTTTGGACGCGGCTCATTACGGAATTTCGTCTGTATCTGATACCATATCTGAGGCATATCCTTATAGGATTTTACTACGCCCTTTGCATGGTATGTCATTATCTCTTCGTGAGTCGGAGCGAGAACATAATCCCTGTTCTTAACATGAAACATTGTATCTCCGAAAGCCTCAACTCTGCCTGTCTCTTCCCAGATCTCCCTTGGGTTTAATGCCGGAAGGTGAAATTCCTGCCCGCCTATTGCATCCATTTCCTGGCGAATGATCTCTGTTACTTTCTTTACAACTTTATAGCCTAAAGGCAAAAAAGAATAAATTCCAGCTGAAAGGCTGCGAACCATTCCACTGCGGAGCATTAGTATATGACTCGGTATTACAGCGTCATTAGGAACTTCTTTTAATGTTGGGATAAATGCTTTGCTTAACTTCATTGTCTCTTCTGAATTTATGGTGAAATTACAAAAATAAAGTAAAATGGAAAAAGTTAAAAGTAAAAAGGAAAAACAAGCTTACTTATCTACTGCCACAATCTTGTAAACCATGTCCTTTGGCCTTATAAGATCATTGCACTTAAAGGTTACTTCATCTCCCTTTAAGGCTTCTTCAACAAGATGCTCATTGTTTATCATACCGGTAAGCTTTAGTTCCACTACGCCGGTTGACTGGCCTATTATAAGTATCCTATCATTTAGTGTTATTTTTCCTGTCTCAAGTTTTATATGTGCAATGTTTGTTTTCTTAAAATAATTTATAACCTTGCCAATATATTCTTTCTTCGTAGTTGCAACGCTTCCATATATGCCCGCATACTCGTCTGAACTAGGTGTATCGAAATAAAATCCCGATGAAAATCCGCGGTTATATACTTCTTCTAATTCTTTTAGCATTTCTTCTTTTGCTTTGTCTGTAAGCTTTCCTGCAAAATAAAGATCTATAGCCCTGCGGTAAACAGAGACTGTCTTTGAAACATATTCCGGACTGCGTTTTCTCCCTTCGATCTTGAAGGAATTGATCCCGGCTTCAATAAGCTTGTCTATGTATCCGATTGAACAAAGATCTTTGGGTGAAAGCACATAATCTTCACCAAGGACCATCGATTTGTCAATCTGATCATCTGTTATTTCAAATTCTTTTACTTCATAATCGCGGCGGCATGGCTGAATGCATTCACCCCTGTTTGCACTCTTGCCAAAAAGGTGATGACTCATAAAGCACCTTCCGCTGACTGCAATGCACATGGCTCCATGTATAAAAGCTTCAAGCTCAAGATCGGTATTTGCCCTGATCTTTTTTATTTCCTCAAGAGAACACTCGCGCGCAAGCACAACTCTTTTAGCTCCCACTGACTTAAAGAAAGCAGCAGAAGCAGAGTTTGAAATTGAAGCCTGCGTTGATATGCAAAAAGGTATATCATATTCTTTGCACTTTGATACTACGGCCATATCCCAGCATATGATCATATCGATGCCGGATTCTTTTGCCTTTGGAATAATAATATCAAGTTCGGCTATCTCTTCTTCGAATACAATTGTGTTGACAGTCAGATACGTCTTTACACTGTATTCCTGGCAGAATTTTACTATTTCCGGAAGATCGTCAATTGAAAAATTCTTTGCCTTGGCACGCATATTTAATTTGTCGACGCCGAAATAAACTGCATTTGCGCCGCTTTTTACTGCTGCTGTCAGCATCGTCCAGTCTCCTGCAGGAGCCATCAGTTCAGGTCTGTTCATTTCTCTTCTTTCTTAAACTATTCTATATATAATGTACTTTTCTTAAAATCGATATATAAAAAAAAAGCGGCTCATGAGGCCGCTTGATCTCTAAGATTAAACTTATTTAATCTCTGTGACTTTATTTACGTCATCCAGGCGAACAAAGGTTTCCTGGAATTTCATGCTTCCACCATCAGATTTAACGGCTTTAATAACTTTAACGTTAACACCGGTAACTTTCTGTTTCTTCGCCTTGTCACCAAAGGTTTGGGTTTTTGCCATTTTTTCCTCCTGATATTATTGAATTGTACAAATATAGGAATATTAATCCATTAAAACAAAGGCAATTCTGGTGTTAAGTGTTGAATGTTAAGTTATTAGTTTTCAAAACCTTAGCACTTAAGCACAAAATAGTAAAGCTTTACAGCCCGGCAGTAGATCATCCTGTGAGTGGAAGAAAATTCACGAATGGTTTTTTCTCAAAAGTATTACCTTGTTGTGACTTGCCTGCTAACTGTATTTCATGGACACGAGCTTAAGTCTTTTTCAGGCTTAAATGTATCATCTTATTGTTACTTGCATTGTAACTTATTACATTATAATAAATAACCAACTTTGAACTTTTCAAAACCCGGCAATAAAATGAAGTTAGCTCCATATATAATAAAACCAGGCTCTAAGCTGAACCTTAATAAACTTAAAACCGGTGATACAGGTAAATATAGATCTAAAGAAGATGCTATTGAAAAACTTGAAGATAATATTAATGCCATGGCTGACCTTCAGGGGAAACTCTATGCACAGGACAGACTGGCGCTTCTTATTGTCTTCCAGGCTATGGATGGCGGAGGCAAGGATAGCTCAATTAAACATGTAATGACAGGACTTAATCCGCAGGGCACTCAGGTAACAAGCTTCAAACAACCCTCAAAAGAAGAACTTGATCATGATTTCCTCTGGAGAATAAGCAGGTCATTACCAGAAAAGGGAAGAATAGGCATTTTTAACCGTTCACATTATGAGGAAGTTCTTGTAGTTAGGGTTCATAATCTTTTATTGCAGGAAAAGCTTCCACAAAATGCCCTAAAAAAGAATATCTGGGATATGCGCTTCAAGCAGATCAATTCCTTTGAAAAATATCTTTTTGACACAGGCACCTACATAATAAAATTTTTTCTTCATATTTCAAAAGAAGAGCAGAAACAGCGCTTCCTGGATAGAATAAACGACCCTTCTAAAAACTGGAAAATAACAGAAGAGGATTTTAAGGAGAGACAATACTGGGACCAGTATCAGAAATGCTATGAGGATGCAATTAAACAAACAAGTAAAACTCATGCTCCCTGGTACGTTATTCCAGCTGATAAGAAGTGGTTTGCACATCTTGTGATCTCTGAAGTAATAATAAAAACAATGCAAAGTATGAACATTCAATACCCGCAGATAACGGAAGAACAGAAAAAACGGCTGCAGGTAGTAAAACAGAATTTACTAAGTGAAAAATAAATAAGTTGAACCTCTCTCTCTTTTTTTTAACCCAAGAGATATTTTGCGGACTCTTATATGAGATATGTCTTTTTTATTTTATTTATTTGTGTAATGATCATTAGCGGCTGCAAAAATAAACTGCCCATAGAAGATGATATTTCTTCTGCTCATTTTATGCTTGTAAACCAGGATAGCGCTGTTGTAGAATTCCCTGATTACCTGAGGGGTAAAATAGCTGTAATGGGCTTTATCTTTACAAACTGCCCTGACATATGTCCATTAACGACAAATAATATGCAGCGGATTAAAGCTGAACTGGAAAAAGAAAATATAAAAGATGTTTTATTTACCTCCCTTTCTTTTGACCCTGCACGCGATAAGCCTTTTGTCCTGAAGGATTATGCGCGCATCAGAAATATAGATCTTAAAAACTGGCAGTTCCTTACCGGCCAGATGTCCGTCGTTGACTCGATAAAGAAAAAAATGCATTTCTTTGCCGTTGCTGCCGATACTTCTTATTCCGAAGATGGAAAGAAGTACTACTTTTTTGTTCACACAGACAGGATCTCTCTTATAGACAGGCAGGGCAGAGTAAGAAAGAACTATAAGGGAAGTACTATTAATATTGGCGAAATCGTTAACGACATAAAACAAATAATGTAAAATAGGGGATATTAATATGTTAAGGATAATTCTATTACTATTGTTATTTCTTCCTGCAAAGTCTTTCATTCAGATAAAAGATGCGTGGATGCGCCCTGCGGCCAGGGGAATGAACTCAGCCGTATATTTTGAAATAATAAATGATGGCTCCTCTGCTGACACACTCTATGCTGTAAAATCAGACCTTGCAAAACTAACCGAGATGCACGAGACCTACCAAAGAGGAAATATGACGGGGATGCGAAAGGTAAATAATGTTGTCGTTAAGCCAAAGTCCTCATTTAAGTTCCAGCCTGGAAGTCACCATATAATGCTTATCACAATGCAGAAGGAGATGAAACAGGGTGATAAAGCCACAATTCTTCTGCGCTTTAAACGCTCAGGAGACATAAAAGTGAATGTGGAAGTAAAGATGTAAAAATTACCTCCGTCTACCGCTATTCCCGCCAAAAAGCTGAAAATTAAGCTCTTTCGTCAATAAAATCATTTTATTGATCTAAAGCATTTCACAATGTATCAGCAGTTTTGTAAGTTTGCATATGTGATTTTGAAGAATAAGGGGCTTCGGGCACAGATTTCTGCATTCCTGAATATTGGCACTATAATTTAACTTTCTATCGACCGATAATTTTCTTAGAATTGCCAAGTCATTTTATAAAAATAAAACAATTATTTAATCTCGCGTCCTGCAGCTGTTATTATCAATCAGCTACTGTGACTGACTTGGCGGAGCTCTATTAAAATAAAGAGGGAATTATCCATAATACGGATAATCTATATATTTCCTTTCTAAAATTGCCTTTATTTACTTTTTCACATATCATTTGTACTTTATCTTTTAATTTTAACTAATTTATCTGGATCTCAAAATGGAATTACTGGAAAAAATTAACAATAAATCCGCTATAGTCGGAATAATTGGACTTGGATATGTTGGACTGCCCTTAGGACTTGAGTTTGCATTAAAGGGCTTTCAGGTCTTAGGATTTGATCTTGATCCAAGAAAACCTGAACTTCTTTCAAAAGGGAAGACATACATTAAGCATATCAAAGAAGAGAAGATACAAAAGGCTGTTAGCTCATCAAAGTTCTCTGCAACAACAGATTTTTCCAGGCTGCCTGAGGCTGATGCCATCATAATCTGTGTTCCTACCCCGCTAGATGAGCACCGTGAGCCTGATATGAGCTACATTGTTAATACAGCAACAACTGTTCAGAAGTATTTAAGGAAAGGTCAGCTCGTTTCTCTTGAATCAACTACTTATCCTGGAACAACAGATGAAGTATTACTCCCAATGTTTGAAGATGCTCCATCTGTTCAGTCTTCTGATAAATCAAAGCCTAAGTTCAAAGTAGGAGAAGATTTCTTCCTGGCATTTAGCCCAGAAAGGGAAGATCCAAACAACCCTGTCTATTCAACCTCGACAATACCAAAGGTAGTTGGCGGAATTACTCCAAAGTGTGTAGAATTGGCATGCGCTCTCTACAACAATGTAATTGTAAAGACAGTACCTGTTAGTAGTGCTAGGGCAGCAGAGGCAACAAAGCTTCTAGAGAATATCTACAGGTCAATTAACATAGCCTTAGTAAATGAGCTTAAGATGGTCTTTGACAGAATGGATATAGACATATGGGAAGTAATAG
>JAUZPB010000186.1 GCA_030706145.1 Bacteroidota bacterium | reverse complement strand
TCCGAATTCAACGGGTTTATTTGTAAGGCTGTCTATTATGACACCGGTTATTTTTTTGTTAAAACCATGTCTATCAGCTTTAGTCTGTGCATGAAGATGAAGTGAAATTAAGAATAATGGAAGTACCAGAATGAGAATTTTTATTTTTTCCATATCCAATCAGAATGTTTATAGGATTATTTAGTTCTATTACAGGCACAAGATAGTTAAAATTTAAAATAATACCATACATATTATAGATGAACAAATACATAAAAAGTTTTTCTATAAAAGCTTTTTTTTATTACTATTTTTTTTGTAATCGTTGCTGATTTTCTTTTCAGCATACTTTTAATATTGCAATACTATTACATATTTAGCTTCTACTTTATATATTTATATAATAGTATGACGAAACGCTCTCCCGGAAAAATTCCAAAAAAAAGAAGAAATATTTTTATTTGCTTTTCCCTCATTAATTACCTTATTTTCCCGCTTGTTTTTTTCACCTCTATAGGATTTCCCATATGACCACAAAAAAAGGTTTTGGTGTTCTTTTAAGTTTTTCTATTTCATTTATTCTATATAGCTTATTTAATAATACTTATGCACAGAGCTCAGCAAACAGCCTGCTGTGGGAGATCTCCGGGAATGGTCTAAAAAAACCATCCTACCTTTACGGCACTATTCATATAAAAGATCAAAAAGTTTTCAACTTAAGTGATTCGGTTCTGATAAAGCTGAATGAATGTCCCGTAACTGCATTTGAACTGGACCTTGACTCAGCAAAGCAGGCGATGATTAAGTCCGCTTTTGAAGAAAACAATGTCAAAAGCTCAACAAATGCTGATTCTTCTGACACAAAAGAAAAATATTTTACTGATGAAGAAGAGAAAATCATAAGAAAAGGGCTATCAGAATTGACGGGTGTACAAGAGGAAAAGATATCTCTTGGCAACCCTTCTATGATATTTTTTCTCATAAATGAGTATAAATACCAGAAAGGCAATATGCCGGAAATACTCGATCAGAGATTGTTTAACCTTGCAAAATCAAAAGGGAAAAAACTTATAGGCATTGAGACCTTTGAAGAGCAGATGAAAGCCTTTTCTTCGCTGGACAATTACGGTGATAATAATTCAAAAGATAGCAGCAGTTCAAATGAGAACAGCGATCTTAAAAGAGCAATTCTTGATGAACTTAAGGATCTTGCAAAAGGAGATTCAGCTCTTCAGGAAATGACAGATGCTTATGTTGCCCAGGATCTAAGAAAAATACACAACTTATTAAACGCAAGCGAAGAAAACTATCCAGAGTTTTATCATAATATTTTTGAAGTACGTAATGTAAGAATGGCCGATAGAATTGCAGGACTTGTACAATCGGAACCAACATTTATAGCAATAGGTGTGGGGCATCTTTATGGCGCCGATGAAGTAATTGCTTTACTTGAAAAGAAAGGATTCACACTCCGTCCTGTAAGGGCCTCTTATACATCAGGGCTTACTAAAGATTTCATTAACTTTAAGGTTGAAAATCCGCGAAAGAAAATCGTATCTACAGAAGGTGCATTTGAAGCAGAATTTCCTAGCGACCCAGTTTTTAATCTAAAAAAAATGCCATTGCCTTCCGGCACGACTGATAGCATGTCAATATTCATATGGGCAGCTTTGGATAATACAGGTTATTCTTCATTTATCGCAAAGTATAACGATTTGGGGGCAGGCCTACATGTTACAAATGATAGCGCTTTTTTCAATAATATACTAACCAATGCCATTGCAAAAAGTAACGGAACACTGGAATATAGCACACGCAGAAAATTTAACAATTTTCCTGCTATAGAGTATAAGGTCAATGTAATGAATAATATCGCATTAAAAGTGATAGAATTCCTGAGAGGCAATAGGGATTATGCTCTTATAACCACTCAATATAAGTACGATTCATTGCAGATAGAAAGTTTTTTTAATTCATTCAAGTTGACGGATTTTGCCCCTGTACAGTGGAGCATCTTTTCAGATCCAAATGGCTCATTTATAGTTGATATGCCAAATACGGCAGTTAAGACTGAAGGGGATACTTCAATTAGCATAATTATACATAACAGGTCAGTCTGGTCAGCAATGGACCCTAATTCAGGACAAAGCTACATTATCGAGAAAGGAACATTTTCCGATTATTACCACACAGAAAATGATTCCACTATATTTGCCGGACCTATTAATGTTTTGACATCTAAGGATGACTCTGTTTTAAGCAATGTAAGTTTAAATTATCAGGGAAGAAAGGCAAGAGAAGTAGTAATCAGGTCAGCTACATCACATAACATCAAACGTGTTAGAGTAATTCTAGATGGGAATACGATATATATGCTTGATGTTTTTGCACCGGAACAATGGTTAAATAGCGAGAGGATCAGCCACTTCTATGATTCATTTAAGTTCACAGGTGAGCTAAAGGATTCAAAAGAGCTCTTTACAGATAAAGTGGATAGGCTCTTTAAGGATTTACAATCGGCGGATTCCACAATATGCAAGAGCGCTTCTGCATATCTGCCTATATATAAATTTGAGAAGAAACACTTAGGACAAATATATAGTGTTCTTAAAACAACCTTTAGAGATGATACAGCAAAAGCAAGTATAAGATCAAAACTTTTTAATCTGCTTGGAAAATTAAACGACAGTACTACTGTCAGCTTTATTTCTGAATTATATCCGCAGTTGTCAGATAGTTCACAGCTTAAGATCCAGGCGCTTAAAACACTTTCAACTATTGGTACAGATGAATCTGTAAATAAATTTCAGGAACTTTTACTTTCGCATGCTCCATCAGGAGATAATGCAGGAGAGATATTCTATCCGTTTTATACAACCCCAAAGAAAATAGATCCGTTATTCCCCCGAATTCTAAAGCTGTTAAACAAGGAAGAATATAAAGAGCCTGTATATTCGCTTATAAATGAAAGAATAGATAGCCTTCCAGGATTAAAAAATGATCTGGCAAATTTAAGTGAAATGATAAAAAAGGACCTAAGAGAATTTGCAGCAAAGCATGATTCATTGAAGAATAATGTGCAGAAAGAAAACGATCAGCAAGAAAGTGATCAGCAAGAAAGTGATGACTCATCATCTATTACAGCATACGATGATGTATTGGATCTTATCTTAACATTCATTCATTATATCCCAAATGATCCTGAAACAGAAAAAATAATTACTGCACTAGCAAGTGATACATCATCTTATCTGTGCCTGCATGCAGTAACAGCCTTGACAAAAATGGGTTCAAAATGCCCTGCAGGTTCAATAGAAACTCTTGCAGAAGACATCTCAACAAGAAATGAACTCTACGAGGAACTGCTTAAAGTAGGCAAAGACAATCTATTTCCTGCAAAATACAAGACCAAGGAAATGATGGCTGAAAGCGATATGTATACATTTCTGAGAGATGATTATTCAGCTCCCGATCAATTGGTTCTGCTTGGGAGCAAGGAAACAGAATCTTCAGGAGAAAAGGGAATATTCTATTTATACAAGTTCAATTTTTCAAATGATCCAGATAGCTGGTACACTGGCATTAGCGGCCCACAGCCTGCAGGAAAGAAAAAGGCAGTCGCTCATGGAAAACTGACAGATTCAAAATACAAAATATTTCAAAATGACGCTGAAGAGCAGTGGAAAGAGCTTTTACCTAATAAGAAATAAGTCAAGAAGGAGGAACAGGACAGGGCGGCATATAATTGGTCTTTAATGGCCATTCTAAGGGGAACAAATGTGACCTAAACAAAACAATTCCGAAACCGATAATTCAGATTGAGTGGAATGGGCAAAAAAATACGAATTATTGTGGAATTTTTCCGGCAAAGAGAAAGTTCTTACTATATAATAGGTGTAAGAATTTTTTCTTTGTGTAAATATTTATTAAACTTGGATAAAAGTTTTAGAAGAAGAACATGTCCCTGTCTTTCCTTTTTAATTTCAAAAAAAACAAATTTGCCTTCATGGCAAAAATTTCAGGCTTCTTAAGCCTGGCAGTGCCAATATTTATGCTCTCTTTACTTGTTTCATCCTGCCGTACAAACAAGGAGGAAGAATGGGAAACAAAAGACTATAAATTCGGCTTTGATCCCATAGAGTTCAAGAAGTGCCTTTATGAAAGGTTAGAGAAAAACGATACGACTCAAATTTTCAAAGTATCGGACCTGGAATATTGCGACTCTCTTAAGCATTTCTACAGGTTAAGGAATTTTCATCCTGTAATAATCAGAAGTTTCGAGGATTCACTCTCAATACTTTCTCTTATGAACGTGATACTAAACGTAAAGGAGCATGGATTAAATCCTGAGAACTACAGATATGAAATGATGGTAAAGGAGCTTTCTGCATTTTTTGAAAGCAGGAGTAGAAAGAGCCATGAAGCTTACGACCACATGGTAAACACAGAACTTCTGCTTGCAAATGCCGTTTCAAAATATGCACACGACATACATTATGGAGCAGTTAATCCTGCAAAGGTATTTCGAGGCAGCTACTATCTGCCGCTTCAGGATTCAGGGAAAGGAAGAATACTTAAGCCGCTTTACCAGGAAAATATACTGAATTATCTTAGTTCAATTCAGCCTTCAAATCAGCGCTACAAAAGTATGCAGACTGCCTTAAGGCATTTTGAGTCACTAGAGAGCCAGCCCTGGGACTCACTCAGAATAGCTCCTGTAAAGCTAAAACGTGGAGAAGTTTATCCTCCTCTTAAGCGTGTTGCAGAAAGATTATCACTTCTGGGTTTCATGGATTCCTCCAGAGTCAGCAGCAGCGATATTGATGTTTACGACTCTCTGATGATAAGATCGATCGCAAAATTCCAAAAAGCAAATGGACTTAAAGGTGACGGCTCACTTGGAACAGCAACGATAAAAAAGCTTAACACGCCGCTAAAAGATTATATAGAAAAGATCAAACTGAACATGGAAAGATTCAGATGGACAACATATACAGACAGCAGCAGGTATATACTTGTAAACATTCCGGAATTTTACCTTCATGCTATTGAGAATGGGCAGGAAAGGCTGGATATAAAAGTTTGCACAGGCAAGAACTTTACATATAACCCTAACCTTTCTGCGATAAAGAACAGGCAGAACAACTGTGAGACTCCACTGCTATACGGGAAAATATCCTATATGATATTAAACCCATCCTGGACTGTTCCGGTAAGTATTGTAAAAAAAGAGATCTACGGTGCGACAGTAAAAGATATAAACTACCTGTCCAAAAAGAATTTCAAAGTATACAGAAACGGCAAGCAGGTAAGCATAAGCAGTGAGGATCTGGCCAAGTACTCTCCAAACCGCCTGCCATACACGTTTGTCCAGCGCCCGGGAGAGGGGAATGCCCTTGGTAAAATTAAATTTATGTTTGACAACAACTTCAGCATTTATTTGCACGATACTCCAACCAGAGCGCCTTTTTCAACTTATCCAAGAGCAGTCAGCCATGGCTGTGTAAGGCTTGAGAAGCCATTTGATCTGGCAGGATACATACTTAAAGATAATTCAAAGTGGAATGCAGATTTCGTAAGGCTTGAGACAGGCAATGCTGTAGAAGACAGCTCAGTAATAAAGGAATTCAAAAGAAGGCGCAACGAGTTAAGAAGAGAAGGTGCCGACGGCAAGACCACTAGAATTAACCTAAAGAAAAAATTCCCTCTTTACATTGACTACTTCACCGCATGGGTTGACGAAGAAGGCCACCTGAACATGAGAGATGATGTATACAATAAAGACGAAGTGCTGAAAAAACGCCTTGGGATATAAGAATCCCAGGTTACAGGAAATAAAAAAGTCTACGAAATAATAATATTTCAATAAAACCCCATTTTTATCCAAACTCTTTCATAAATACCTACTTGTAGGTATTTTTTTTTGCCATTTTAGCCGATAATTTTACTTTCTTACTGTATTTTGAATTCTATAATTCGAGCCCGGCATGTTTTTTTTCAATTGATCAGTAATTATTTAAACATGAATGCCGGACCATAACAAAAAAAGGGGGATTATCTACATGAATTGGTTCTATAACTTATCTATAAAATTCAAGTTTCTTCTTTGCTTCGGTATTCTGACAATAGTGATCAACCTCTGCGGATACTATGGTATATCTGGCTTGAAAACTATGAATGAGCATTCAAAAGATACTTATGAAAAATTGCTCGTCCCGGTCTCAGATCTAGGTCAAATAGCAACATACTTTCAGAATTCGCGCGTAGATGTCAGAGATATGATACTCTATGATGATCCTGCAAAAGTACAAGAACTCTATGGACAGATCAATAAAAGAAATGAAGAATTAAACAAAAAAGCTGAGGTATTTAAGAGCACAATACTAACCGATAGTGTTAGACAGGTATATTATGACTTTGAAAAGGCAAAAAGTATTTACATTTCAGAGCTGAATAAAATCATGGATTTAGCTCTTAAAGGCGACAAAAAAGCAGCAACCGAGGCTCTTTTTGGAAGCGCATACAAAACCGCCCGTGCAAATGAACAGGCCTCAATTGAAAAACTTGTATCAATGAAGATCAATTTTAGCAGGAGCTACTATCAGAACGATATGGATGCTAATGGCCAAACGATCTATCTTTTGAGCATTCTAATAACATTTTGTACAATTTTGGCTATAGTTGCATGGATGTTTTTAGGAAGGAGTATTGCAAGACCAATTGTACTGCTTGAAAGAGCAGCAAAATCTATTAGTGAAGGCAAATTTGATGTAACTCTTGCCCACAAGGCCAAGGATGAGATTGGAAAACTGGTTGATACATTTAAGAATATGCTTGCAAAGATAAAAGATGAAATTGCACTCACTGAAAGCCTTAAGAAAGGTTTCCAGATACCATTTGTGATCGCAGATAAGAACCTTAAGATAGTTTATTATAACGATCCCGCAGAGAAAATGTTCGGGTACCCGGCTTCCGATGTTATTAATAAAATGGATGCCAAGACACTCTTCGGCAGAGATGAAGGAACAAGAAAGACAATTGAAGGAACAGCTTTAAGTGATGTCAGATTTGATACACATGACAGATCGGGCAACAATATTCCCGTCCTGGTCACAACTGGCGTCATAAGAAATGGAAATGGTGAGATCACATCCGGTTTTCTCCTTATGAATGACCTGAGGAAGGATCAGGAAAAACAGGAAAGATACTTAAGAGAACAGACTGAGGCACTATCTGAAGTTTTAGAAAGACTATCAAAAGGAGACCTTACTGCATCTGTTAACATGGATAAGAATAGCCCACTCTACAGTCTTGGAGAAAATCTATCTTCAACAATAGATTCACTTCGTGATGTACTATCAAAAGTAAATGAGGCCGTTCAGGCTACTGCAAGTGCAGCAAATGAGATCTCATCTTCCTCTGAGCAGATGGCAGCAGGAGGTCAGGAACAATCGCAGCAGACAACAGAGGTAGCCTGTGCCATAGAGCAGATGACAAGAACCATACTTGAAAGCACGCAGAATGCTTCAAAGGCTTCTGAAAATTCACAGCTTGCAAG
>JAUZPB010000185.1 GCA_030706145.1 Bacteroidota bacterium | reverse complement strand
CTTTTCAAGATTTGAGTGTTAAACAGAATATTTTACCAGATCTTTACTCTTTTGTTTTCTGGTCTGGCCATAACGCTATTTTCTTTAATATTAAAAGCTTTTATGAATTCCGGTAAATTGCTTAGCGGGCCAATTACCCTGTATTCAGAAGGAGAATGAGGATCTGTTTTTAATCTGCGCAGAAGGTTCTCTTTTCTTATGCTGCCGCGCCATACCTGAGCCCATGAAAGGAACATCCTTTGTTCAGGTGTAAATCCATCAATTACAACATTGTTCTTGTACTGATCTGTTTTCTTAAAGGCTGTTAAAGCAACTGTAAGTCCGCCAAGATCTGCAATGTTTTCACCCTGAGTTAGTTCACCGTTGATCCTGTTTGTATCTACAGGCATATATGAGTTGAACTGATCAACAATTAACTTGGCCTTTTCATTGAACTTCTTATTGTCTTCTTCTGTCCACCATTCTTTTATGTTGCCCTTGGCATCATACTGTCTTCCCTGATCATCGAAACCGTGAGTAATTTCATGACCAATAACAGCACCCATAGCACCATAGTTAATAGCATCATCTGCTTCAGGATCATAGAAAGGAGTCTGCAATATTCCGGCAGGGAAGGCTATTTCGTTCTTCAAAGGATTATAATATGCATTAACTGTCTGAGGGGTCATTTCCCATTTTGTTCTATCGACAGGCTTGCCGATCTTTGATAAATTATCCTTTGTAAGGAATAAGTTACCTTGCATTATGTTTTCGTAATATGAATTTTCATTGACATTAAAATCAGTATAATCCATCCATTTATCAGGATAACCGATCTTTACACCAAAAGATGCAAGTTTTGTAAGTGCCTGCTGCTTTGTAGCATCACTCATCCAGTCAACTGCTTCAATTCTTTCTTTCATAGCTACAAGAAGGTTATGTACAATGTTCAAAGCACGTTCTTTTGCCTGAGGTGTGAAGTTTTCTTTTACATAAAGCTGTCCTAGAGCTTCACCTAACATTGCATCTGAAGATTGAAGAACTCTTTTCCATCTTGGCTGCATTTGTTTTACGCCATTAAGGAATTTCCCTTCAAAGTCGAATTTTTCGTTTACAAAGACTGAACTTAAGTAGTCAGCAGAGTATCTTAAAAGATTCCATTTGAAATAGATCTTCCAGTCATCTATTGGAACACTGGTCATCATTTGTCCAATCTTCTTAAAGAATTCAGGCTGTGCAACATTAATATCTCCGGGGCTCTTTACGCCCATAGATGAGAAAAAGTAGCTCCAATCAAACCCAGGTGCTGTTTCAGTCAATTTTGCCAATGACATTTTATTGAATGTTTTGACAGGATCTCTTAATTCGACCCGTGTCATCGAAGACTGAGCCATCTGAGTCTCTATTCTCATTACAGTCTCGGCATTTTTATCTGCTTCGGTCTTTGGTAATCCAAGGTGTAAGAACATTCTGGAAATATACTTTATGTATTTGGCTCTTATTTCTTTTGAATCAGGATCATCATTTACATAATAGTCTCTATCTGGCAGCCCTAGTCCCCCCTGGTATAACCAGGCTATTACCATATTGCTGTTTTGGGCATCGGCCTCTCCAAACAAATTAAAGCATGGGCTTCCTACGTTTAACTGAAGGAATGCCAGCATATCGTATAGCCCCTTTTTGCTGTTTATCATTCCTATTTTCATGAGTGCAGAGCTTATTGGACTGATACCATCTTTCTCTATTTTTGCTGAATCCATACCGGCTTTATAAAAGCTGCCGACTTTTTGAACTATGGAGCCTTTTGTTGCATTTTTAGCTGCAGCTTTTTCTAATATTTGCTTTAATATGACATTATTTCTTTCAACAAGTTCTTCAAAACATCCCCATCTGCTGTATTCTGCTGGAATTGGATTAGCCTTTATCCAACTTCCCACAGCATAATGGTAAAAATCAGCGCTTGGATCGACAGTTTTATCCATTTCGGATAGATCAAATCCTTTCCCTTTGGGTTCATTTTCGGCAAAAGAAGGGGAGGATATACCAAGTAGCAGACAAGAAGCAATAAGTAAGGGTTTTGTAAATGGCCTTTTCATATTTATTAACCATATTTTTTGAAAATTATTTAATATGGTTTTGACGAAACTATAGTCTATTTGTTCCCTATTACTGTCAAGATTTTTATTATTTTGATTTAAAACCAAAATATGAATATATTGAAGCAAACCTAGGCCTTAAACTCAAATATACTTATCATATGAAGCAATATTTTGATACGGATGAGATCTTTTTGAACGACATGCTAAGAAAATTTTTAGATAGCATGATCGATACTTATTCGATATTAAAACCTCTAAGAGATGACTCCGGGAAAATAATTGATTTTGTATATGTATATGCAAATGAAGCTGCTTTCAGGTTATTAGGAGATACCCACATCGATGATATAAAAGGAAAACACCTTCTTGATCTTTTCCCGAAACATAAAACAGAGGGACTTCTGGAAAAATATGCGGGTGTTGCCGAGTCTGGAATTACTCTAAGAATTGATTCATTTAAGTATGACGGGATTTTTAAGGATAGGACCTTCAAGGGTGTCTTTGACATATTAGTGACTAAAATAAATGAGGATATCGCAGTTACATGGCATGATGTTACAAACTATAATGATATTATAAATGAATTTACACAACAGCGTATCCATACTGAAATATTATCCGAAATTGCAGAACTGCTGAGTAAAACTGTCGTAGATTATACTCCTGTCCTTTGTAGCATCGCTGACCGTATTGCAAAACTGATTGGTGATTTTTGTATAATTGGGCTCCTTTCAGATGACCAAATCTGGCTGGATCCTGCTGCAATCTCTCATAAAAATCCTGAAGCTAATATACTTCTTAACAATGCAATTCTTTCCTATAGACTCAAATCTGATGAATCAATAATTTCTGAAGCAATATTAAGCAAGTCAACAGTCTTTTTCCCATTCATAGAAAAACAAGAATTTATTAAGAACTTGCCTGAAGCCTTCCATGACTATGTCGAGCATCTGGGAATATTTAGCCTGGCGCTAGTACCACTCAAGCTGCAGGACAATGTAATAGGTCTGATCTCTTTTCAAAGAGATATGACACAGGAGCCATATAGTAATGAGGACATGAAACTGTTCGAAGAGATTTCGCAGAAAATATCATTATTTATTCATAACTCAAGGCTTTATAAGAAATCTCTAAAAGAATCAGAAGAAAGAGAAAAAGCGGAAGAGAAATTAAAGCTTACTCAGCACCTTCTTGAAGAAGCTAATAAAGAACTGCAGTCATTTGCCTATGTTACTTCACACGACCTAAAAGAACCTTTAAGGATGATAGCTGCTTTTTTAAACCTGCTTTCAAGAAGGTATTCCAGTCAGCTAGATGATAAGGCAAATGAGTTTATTGGTTATGCTGTAGATGGCGCAAAAAGACTTGAAAGAATGATAAATGATATTTTAGAGTATTCCAGGATTGTAACACGCGGAAAAGATTTTGAAGAAAACGACTCCCATGAAATACTTGACGTTATACTTCGGAACCTGTCTAAATTTATTGAAGAAAAAAATGCCAGCATAAGTGTAGGTGATCTTCCTAAAATAAAAGCAGATGGCACTCAGATAGAAAGGGTCTTTGAGAATTTGATCACAAACGGAATAAAATTCAACACAAGCAAACATCCTGAGATTAAGATAAACGGCAGAAGTTTGGAAAACGAATCGGTTTTTTCTATAGAGGATAATGGTATTGGAATAAATAAAGATCAGTATGATCTTATATTTAAGTTATTTAGCAGGCTTTACCCCGAGTTGTATCCGGGAGCTGGCTCTGGACTTGCAATTGCCAAAAGAATAATAGAGCGTCATGGCGGCCGTATATGGGTGGAGTCTGAGGAAGGCAAGGGTTCAACATTTTTCTTTACGATCCCGGCAAAATAAACTGGAAGCTGTAGTCCTTAGCAGACTGGCAATGTAAAAGAAATAAGAGCTCCTCCTTCCGGGCGGTTCTGCGCTTTGATCTTTCCTCCGTTTTTCTTTACTAGTTCACTGCATAGTGGTAAACCAAACCCGCAGCCCTTTTCGCCATTTGTACCTGTTGTTGTTTTTGCAGAATCTATTAAAAAGACTTTATCTATCACATCTTCCGGAATACCATCCCCAGAATCTGAAACCGAGATTTCAATATGACTGTCAGTAGCAGCAGAACCGATCATGATGTGACCTCCTTTATGAGAGAATTTAATTGCGTTATCAAGAAGGTTTCTTAGTATTGTCGATAGCATTATGGGATCTGCAAGGACAAAGTGTGAATTATTTATACAATTTGATATAGAAATAGATTTGTCAGCGGCAGATGAACAAAAGAGGTTTATTATGTCTTCTGTTTTGAAAAACAGCTCTTGTTTCTGCGGATTAAAATCAACCTTATCCATCTGGAGTCTTGACCATTCAAATAAATTAGTGATAAGTTCGTTTGCCTTTTCGGCTGTTTTGTAGATTAGTGAGGCTATTTCAGAAATTTCTGATATGCTCATATCATGTATATTTTCTGCCAGTTCTTTGGTTATTCTTAGAAAACCATAAAAAGGTCCCCTTAGGTCATGAGCAATGACAGAAAGGCTTTTATCTTTTATACTGTTTGAGGTCTCAAGTTCCATTGTATATCTTTGCAGACTATCCTCGTACTGCTTTTGTTCTGTAATATCCCTGAAAAAGATGTATATCATTTCCTTTTGGTTTTCATCTTTAAACGTAGCCGAGGTTATTTCAACAGGGAATTTTGTTCCATCCTTTTTTATGTAAGTAAGGGGACCTATAAATTTACCTGTCCTTGCTCTTTCTTCTATTGCTGGAGCCAAACGGGAGTCTGCCATATCAACAAGTCCATACCTGCCGCGGGCGAGAATTTCCTGCTCTGTCATACCTGTAATAGCGCAGGCAGCAGGATTAGCCTCTATCACTTTATTGTCCGAAGAAATTAGAATTATTCCATCTACACTGTTTTCGAAAACCATCCTGTATCTTGCTTCACTTTCTGATTCTATCCTTCGGAGAGCTTTATTTGCTTTATGAAGCTTAAATGCCATTTTTATAGAGGTTAACAAGATCTCATTATCTGTTCCTTTTATTACATATCCATATGGCGAGACCTTTTCGGCTTTTTCAATTATATCTTTTTCGCTGTGAGATGAAAGGAATATAATAGGAACATCATGACTTTCTAAGATCTTTCTGGCCGCTTCTATACCATCAATTCCATTTCCAAGATCAATATCCATTAAAATAATATCAATTCTTGAGGAGTTATTTAGAACAATGTGGACTGCTTCTTCACCGCTTGCAGCATGCACAACATTAAAACCTTGCTTGATCAACCACATTCTTTCATAAAATGCAATAATTGCTTCATTTTCGACTAATAATACGGTCTTTGATGACATTTCCATATTCTTTGCAGCTTTCGTAAAATCATAGTTTATCGGGTATATTAGTGCAAAAATATATGTTTCAGACTTGAATATTAAGGTAAAAATATGAGAATGACTGTATTAATAAGGCGGAAATAGAAAGAATGGCTTTCTGATGGAGAAGCCATGTTTTTGAGGGAACATTTTGTTTTTACTATGCGTATTTTTAAAGATATATATTGAAATTTCGAAATTTTGAAAGGGTAATTACTATAGTGAATAATAATAAATTTGCTGCCATTTTTGATATGGATGGAGTTCTTATTGATAATTCGGACTATCATGAAAAAGCATGGAAGATATTCTTAAAAAGAAAAGGGATTACATTAACAGAAAAAGAATTTAAGGAAACGGTCTTAGGCAGGACAGGGAAGGATTGTCTGAAAGAATTCTTTAAAAATATTACAGAAAAAGAAATTAAAAACTATGCTGATGAAATAAATGCGATCTACAGGGAAGAATACGCTCCATTTATAAAAGCAATGCCTGGACTTGTTGACTTTCTTAAAGCATTAAAACAAAATGACGTTACTGCAGCTATTGCCACCTCAGCTCCTCCTGTAAACGTTGACTATGTTACAGAGGCTCTTAAGATACGCCATTATTTTACAAACATTATTGATGATACACAGGTAACAAAGGGGAAACCTGATCCCGAAGTGTACCTGAATTCTGCAAACGCTATTAACTATGCGCCTTCACAATGTGTCGTTTTTGAAGATTCCATCTTAGGAATTCAGGCTGCAAAAAATGCAGGAATGAAAGTAATTGGTGTTGCAACTACACATAAAATCTCAGAGCTAAAGAATGTTGACCTTGCCATAGAAACCTATGATGAAATCAATATAGAAAGGATAAACGAACTGTTCAAATAAGGTTCTAAAAGTCTTATTGGACTACAATCAGATATTTATGCTTTAATAAGAAATGAAAAGGGGCTGTCTTTAAATTTTTCCAATGAGATAGCCCCTTAATATAATCCAAATATAAAAACTTCAGGACTACTGCTCCTTTGTTCGAAAGGGAGCCTGCTAATATTACTTTATTGAATAAGTCCTGTTGAATTTATTTATTACAGTTATGAACTCTTCCGGCAGATACTTAAAAGCACTGTCGATAAGCTCATCTGGAATTTTCTTGTAAAAAGCCTGTGCGATACCACCGGCTATGCAGGCTAAAGTATCACTATCGCCGCCAAGTGATACGGCATTGCGAATGGCATCTTCAAAACATGTTGACTCCAGAAAGGCAATTATTGCCTCGGGAACCGTACCCTGGCAAGAAGGATCAAACTGGTATCTCGGCCTTATTTCCTCTGTTGTCCAGTGAAGATCGTAACCGAAAGTCTTTTCAATAGTATCTCTTATAACTATTTTTGAGTTGCCTTTTCTAGCAAGGAATATTGCATAGGCTACAGCCTGTGCACCCTTAATTCCTTCCGGGTGATTATGCGTTACTTCTGCACTTTTTTTAGCTTCTTCTAAAACCATTTCGGGGGTATCAAAAGCAAATCCAATTGGACTTACGCGCATTGCAGAGCCATTGCCGAAGCTGTTATATGGCTTATTGTCATCGCTCATTAGCCATTGAAAGAAAAGTCCGCCATAACCAGGATAAGGATAAGCCCTTCCATATTCTTTAAATACATCCAGATAGCATTTATTATTCAGTATTTTATCTGCTACGGCAATTGTCATAACGGTGTCATCCGTGTAGTCTGTATTATGACCAAAAAAAGGAAAATCTTTTGTTTTTACATTATTCCACTCATAGGCTGAGCCTATTACATCACCTATAATTGCTCCGATCATTTTTATCCCTACTATTTAATGAAAGGAAGATACCATTTTTACAATGGCAACATATTAGTTTTTTCTTAAATAATAAAGGGGTCATGAAAAATGTGTGAAGAATATTCAGAGTATTATGTTCTAAAAAGAAGATGATTTATAAAAAAAATGTTGTATTTTGTGCCATATTATGAAATTGCTTCGATCTGAAAACTTTGTCACAATCCTGATAAAAATATCTATGATCAAATACGTACAATATTTCTACATTATTTCATTGTTTGCCCTCCAGGGCTGCGCATTTATGAACCT
>JAUZPB010000184.1 GCA_030706145.1 Bacteroidota bacterium | reverse complement strand
CTGATGAGCGAGGGCTTAGTAGTTGATGGGTAAAAGGAAGGGCATCTGTAGCAACAACAGGTGCCCTCCTTCTTTTTAAAATAGGTCTAGTTGGCTACGGCTTTTGATGCACGTTCAAAGTTTGCCTTGAAAGTATTCAGTAAAGGATGATTTGCTTTTTTTGCTGTGTTATAGGCTTTTTCATAATTCTCTTTTGCAAGAGCCATCTGCCCGCTTCTTTCATATGCCTCTCCCATACTATCATAAACATTAGCTGAGCCGGGATGTAGTTCAATGTTCTTTTGGAACATTGCAATTGCATCCTGATACCTTTGCCTGAAGAGCATCAGGTAACCTGCATTGTTAAGTGTAAACTCAGGCACAACAACCTCGTAACCATATTTTGATGAAAGATCAGAATAATGCTTAACTACTCCATCTACTCCTTTGTCTGCTGACTCTGTGGGCAAGGTCCAATCCCTGTAAATATATTTTAATCCGTCAAATATTGTTGAAAGTAAAAGTGAAGAATGATCATCTCCTTCCATGAGCTTAAATTTCCAGTCGAGATCCTTTGGAGCTTTATTCTTTAGAAGATCAACAAACTCATTCATCTTAGGGATAAGATCATTTTCAAGAGAACCCGTAGTAAAATAGAATGACTTTTTAATTGACTTAGTATCTGCAAGTTTTGAATTTGCATGACTTATCATAAATCCGTTATCATAAATAACCCATGGGCTAATTCCAATAAAAGAGTTGAACAGTTCGGGCCTGTTGAACATAGTATAAAAAGAGAACATTCCGCAAAGTGAATGGCCTGCTAAAATGCGGTAAGGATATGTGCGGTAATTTTTATCAATATATGGCTGCAGCTCATCAGACAAAAACTTTAGGAAATTATCTGCTCCGCCTGAGAGATTTATGTTCTCAACTTTTGTGGGAGTATAGTCGCGGTTGCGGTTAACATTAGGAATGCCCACAACTATCATCTGCGGAATAAGTCCGGTTTGTGAAAGGAAATGAACTGTTGTTGCGGCATAATTAAAATGTGTCTCGGCATCAAGTATATAGAAAACTGGATACTTGTCTGTTGTAAGCTGATAGCCGGCAGGCAGGCTGATCATGATATTCCTGTCTTCATTCAGCGCCTTTGAACTTAGTGTGATTGTCTTCCCTATTACAATATCCTGGCCTTGTTGTATATTTGCCATCTGAGCCATAGTGTGATTGTAGGAAGAAAGTAGAAATGATGAAATTAGCAGTAAAGCAGAAAGTAATCGCTTCATCTTAAGGACCTCCGCGTTTAAAGAAAAAAATCATTTGTAATTTGACGCGTGGAATGTTCAGATTGTTCAGTTTTTAGGGAAATAATCAGAGATCTTCTTAATTATTTCCCCTTCTATACTTCTACTATAAGCTTAATGTAAAGCCGCCTCTTGCAACAAATGTTTTCTTTGAGGTGTAAACTGCATCAAGCCTGAGTAATCCGAAAATACCTGTAACGCCTGTATATACTTCCCAGTAAAGAGGCATCTTCTCTGAAGATAACTTCGTCATTTCTGAACTATTCCACACCTTAAGCATGCTGCCTCCGGTTGAAATGCCATAATTCATTTCAGAAAGTGATCTAAGGCCTATTTTCTGAAAAATAATTCCCCTCCAGTTGTGCTCAAGGTAGAGGGCACCCATCTTATCTCCTGCATACTCATAGGGCTTTATTCCCTTAAATACTCCAAAAGGAGCTAAAACTGTAAGAGCATTATCAGGAGTGATTATGTGCTGAATGCCGTAGTTGCCCTTTATCATTTCTCCTTCGATCCTTAAGATCATATAAGGCGGAAAGAAGAGTTCGCGGAAAAACGTATTAAAGCGCATCTGCCATACAGAATGTACTTTCAGGTAACTGAAATCACCGCCTAGCTGCTTTAGTGAAACATCGGCATTAAGCATTAGGCCGCTCTGAGGCATAAACTGGTAATCAAACGGATCCGAGCCTGAGAAAAACTTGAGCATTATCCTGTTATCAAAGCCTTCTTTAACTTCAGGATTTATCCTTTGTGCAAAAGTCGATTTTACTATCCTGTGATTTATAAAGCTGTCTTTACTTATTCTGGCCTCAGAAGACTGTTTTTCAGATAAAAAGCCAAGTAAAACAGAGAGTGTATCTTTCCAGCTTTTTTTTACACTTAAGGAGAATCCCTGTGAGCGCAAATAGTTGAAATTGTCCTCAAGTCCCAGTGTAACACTAATTGAATTCATAATATCTGAAAACTGTGAGCTTTCATTCCACCTTCTAAGAAGGCTGAAGCCCTCAAGGCTGATAAAAGGAGCATCCTTACCGTGGAATTTGTAGCCTAGATTTACCTTGCCCTCAGGCTTTTTGGGCTTAAAAGAATAAACTCCTGAGACACCGTAGTGGAAGGTTGTGTCATAGCTTCCTTCATACCCTGCACCAAGGCCAATGCCTTCAATACGGTTATTCTTAAACCTTAAATAATCAAAGAGTTTATCTGCTGCTTTTGAAAGGAAACTGCTTTCACTATTTTTATTTACCTGCGTGTCAACAAATCCCGAAAGAACACCTTTTGTTTTTATCATGGTCAAAGGCTTCTTTGTACTGTCAAGCTGCCTGTAGGCCGTCATTTCTTTGTCGTTTAATGGTATTGGGCGCAAAGAATCTGTTACGATCTGCGAAAGCAAAACAGGCTTATATGGATTTTCGCGAGATTTTTTGCTGGTACTAAAAGTATCTATTATGCCAAGATTTCTGAAAGGATTTTTTTCAGGTAAAGCAATACTCGAATCAAGCCCTGCAGGATCAATTTTCTGGTTAGAAAAACTCCTTAGCTGCTCTAGTTCCATCTTTTCAACTGAAAGAAGCCCGCCAAGGCTTACACCAAGAGAAAGGTAAGACTCCAAAAATTGCGGAAACCAGAGGTTGCCAGACTTTATTTTCCTTTCTGTAAACTTAAGGTTAAGATCAGTTATAAATGGAACTGTTATACCGCCATTGTTCCTTAACTCCAATCCTGCAAGTGCAAATGTACTATCCTCTATCAGTATCATTCCCTTAAAAAGAGGTCTTATCTCTGAACGCGGTATTACTTCAATAAAATAGACCATCTTACTTTCAGTCGACCTGGTGTTAAGCAGCTTAAATTTGTAAAAGTCAAAAGCATCCTTTGCAAGGGGCATGTGAACCTTGTTCATGAACAAAGTGACAGTGTCTTTGTAAAAATCTATTCTTAAGCCTTTGAAAGCATTAATGTTGTTATTGTCTTTTTTTATGTTCTCCGTCTTAAATGAGGCTAAAGTAAGAGTCTTTTCGTCATTCCCTTTTACGAAGCTCTTCATGAAATATTCCTCAACAGAGGCGATCTTTCCTGCTGACTTAAAGATTGCTTTTCTGTATTCATCATACTTAAGGCAATCGGTACTTTTACTATTTGTTTCTTTGTTTTTGATGGCATTGCGGACTATCCTGTATGCAGGATCCTCATCGTTTGAACCAATTAGTATCTCAGGCAGCAATATAGAAAGCGGCTCAAGAAAAACTTCAAGGCGGTACTTAAGAGGAAGCTTTAAGCTGATCTCCTGCGACTTGTAGCCTATAAAGCTTATTACTATCGTCTGCTGGTTTTGCGTAAGATCAAGTGTGAACCTTCCCTGGTTATTTGCCGTTGTACCTAAAGCTGCTCCTTTCATCTGAATGGTTGCATAAGGCAAAGGCTGCCTGCTTGTCTTGTCATAAACAATACCCTCAAGTTTGCAGGTCTGAGCATAGCAATGAACAGAAAAGAAGATCAGAAATAGAAGGCATCGTTTTACTGTTGGATGCATAGAAGTAACCTCAGGTAAAAAATAATAGTAAATGGCAAATTAAAAAAACTACTGATAAGACGCAGCTTAGAAACAAAAAGTTTTGATAGAAACTTAAACCAGTCTGCGAACACCATTCTTTTGAACATATTGACCAAAAATATAAAATAATCGTTATTTTTGTTCGTTAAATTCTTCATAGGAATACAGATCATGAAAACTATTCACATAATACTTCTTTTTGCTTCATTAAATCTCTGCATGGCTCAGAAGGGAAATACTGACTCAAAAGATGCAGACAAAAATATTAAAGGTATACGCGTTACTACAGGTCAGAATGTGCGGCCTGCAGGAGAAGCCCTTACCTTTTCTTCAAGACCAATAGATCTTGCTTTATCAAACGATGGTTCTTTACTTTTTATAAAGAGCCATACAAGCCTTATAATTGCAGATGCCAAAAGCTGGAAAGTTTTGCAGGAGTTGCCTTATGATAAAAAGGCTAATGCTTCAATGCATGGCATTGCACTTTCAAGTGATGGCAAATCGCTCTATGTTACAACAGCTGGAAATATTGTGCTTGAGGCTGTTAAAGGTGTCAGCGGTCAGTGGGAATGGAACAGGAAAATAAAGATACAGGGTAAAGATAAAGGCAACCCATTTCCATGCGGAATCACTTTAAGCCGCGATGGAAGGCATGCCTATGTAGCTATTTCCAGAAATAACTCAGTTGCAGTGTTAGATCTTGCTGAAGGAAAAATGATCTCTGAAATAGAGGCCGGAATAGCTCCTTTTGATGTTGCTTTATCTGGTGATGAAAGTACACTTTATGTTTCTAACTGGGGAGGGCGCAGGGCAAAGGATAATGAGCGCACAATGGAATCCTCCGGCACGCTTGTTCCTGTTGATGAACATGACTTCCCCATTAGCGGAACAGTTTCAAAAATTGATCTGAAAACAAACACTGTGGTCTCAGAGACTGAAACAGGGCTCCATCCATCTGACATAATATTAAACCGCGATGGATCAATGCTCTACGTTGCTAATGCTAATTCGGATAACGTTTCAGTAATTGATACAAAAGTATTTAAGGCTGTTGAAACTATTAGTCTAAGACCTGAAGAAAAGCTGCCCTTCGGTAGTATCACAAATGCACTTGCCTTAAGTGAAGATGAAAAAACTCTTTATGCTGCTAACGGAGGCAATAATGCTGTTGCCGTGGTTTCTCTTGATAAAAACAAAAGCACAAATGAACGCCTCTCCGGATTTATTCCTGCCGGCTGGTTCCCTTCTGCTGTTGTAGTAAATGGAAAAGATATTTTTATTGCAAATACAAAGGGTGATGGGCAGAAAGGTTCAAATACAAAAGAAAAGAATAAATGGCAGGTCAGATGGCAGATAGGAAGTGTAAATAAGGTAAGTGTTCCTTCTTCTGGTGAGCTTGCAAACTATACAAAACAGGTTAAGTCAGACGCACTTGTGCCGCAGGTACTTATGGCTATGGAAAGAAGTGAAAAATCAGGCTTGAAACCTGTCCCAGTGCCTAAACACTCTGGAGAACCATCGCTTTTCCAGCATGTAATTTATGTTATTAAAGAGAACAGGACATATGACCAAATTCTTGGTGATATTAATAAGGGCAATAGTGATCCCAAGCTCTGCATATATGGCCGCGAGGTAACACCAAATCATCATGCACTTGCAGATCAGTTTGTGCTGCTTGATAATTATTACTGCAACGGTGTCGTTTCATCCGAGGGACACCAGTGGGCTACTCAGGGAATTACAACTGACTATCAGGAAAAGGCATGGGGCGGGTGGTCAAGAAGCTATGGATTCGGAAGCGATCCTCTGGTATTTGCTCCGTCAAACTTTATTTGGGATAATGTGCTTCTGCACGGACTTTCTTTCAGGAATTATGGTGAGTTCAACGCTCCTCAGTTCCAGCCCGATACTGCAAACTGGATTGACCTTTATAACGATTTCAGAAATCATACAAACAAAGTAAGAATGACTCAGATCCAGCCTATGAAATCCCTTCTGCCTTATACATGTACAGATTATCCTGGGTGGGGGCTTAAAATACCTGATCAGGTCAGGGTCGAGGTTTTCTTAAAAGAACTTGCTGACTTTGAAAAGCACGGCGACTTCCCAAACTTTATGATTGTATATCTGCCGCAGGATCATACCTCAGGCAAAAAAGATAATCAGCCTACACCAAGAGCGCACGTTGCAGATAATGACCTTGCTCTTGGACGGCTTGTTGAAGCAGTTTCAAAAAGCAAATTCTGGCCTTCTACTTGCATCTTTGTAAATGAAGATGACCCGCAGGATGGATTCGACCACGTCGACGGGCACCGCTCGCTATGCCTCGTTGTAAGCCCATATACTAAAAGAGGTAAAGTTGTAAGCAAATTCTACAACCAGTGTTCTGTGCTCCATACAATTGCAAATATACTCGGATTGCCGCCTATGAATCAGATGGATGCCATGGCACCAACTATGGAAGACTGCTTTACAACAAAAACTGACTTAAGCCCATATACAGCGCTGAAAAATAATATCCCACTAGATGAAATGAACACAAGCTCATCGCTCCTTCAGGGAGAAGAACTTAAATCAAGTCAGACAAGCAACACGATGAATTTCACAGAGCCTGACAGAATAAATGACGATTCAATGAACAGGATACTCTGGTTTGATGCAAAAGGATACAATACTCCATATCCTGAAAAATTTGCAGGTGCTCATGGTAAAGGTCTTAAAAGATTAAAGCTGAAGCTTGATAATAAGGCAATTGAGAAAGATGAAGATGACAGGGACTGACCATTAACATTTAAAAGCAGTTTCAAATAAAAGCAGTTTCAAAGTTATAAGAGTATTTTTAAGTGGCAGAATATATTTTTATTCTGCCGCTTATTAAATGCAGCATTCCATTAATATCCTTCATACTAACGGTTTGTTAATATTGCGCTCTGACTGAAAAGATGTTTTGGCCCGGGCTGAACATTAAAACCATTGTCCTTTGCTTTCTTAAGTGTAAGCTTAAAAGCTTCTGTAGAAACATGAAAATGTTTAGGTTCAACAATAAGGAATTTCCCATCATCTTTTAATACACTTCTTAACTGTGAAAAGAGTTTATCTTTATCTTCTACCTCGTGGGCTACAAAGAAAATAAGTATAAAATCTACTTTGTCTGTTACATTGATCTTATCTTCGTCAGCTTTAATGAGCTTAATTCGTGATTCGAGCTCGGTGCCTTGTATTTTCTTTTTAAGGATCTTAAGCATCTCCTCCTGCAGGTCAGCTGCTATTACCTTTCCACTGGGCCCAACCATTTTTGCAATCTCAACAGTAAAGAAACCCGGGCCGCACCCCATATCAAGGACAGTCATTCCCTCTTTTATATAAGGTGACAAAATTTTGCTTGGGTCCTGGAAAATTTTCCTAAGATTGCTATCAAGTGTTCCTGCAAGCTTTGCAGGGCAAACCCTTGGCGAATCAGTTGCCATCATAGACTCCTTCGTTATTGAAGATTACTTTAATATAATATCAAAATTAGTGATAAATAAAATAAATCCACTCATCCTTTTTCATGGGGATGAATAATTGTTCCACAGAAATGCTCTATGTAATGGAATAAAGAATAATTATTGACAAAGGTAAAATTATTTATAAATTTGCAAACATGAAAAATATAATTGCCATAGTATTTGATTTTGACGAGACACTTGCAAAGGATTCAACAACAAGTCTTTTGGAGAGTATTGGTATTGATACCAATGTGTTTTGGAAAAAAGAAGTCCAGGAT
>JAUZPB010000183.1 GCA_030706145.1 Bacteroidota bacterium | reverse complement strand
TCTACGAAGAAAACTCTACGAAGAAAACTCTTAGAAGAAAATCCTACACAGGGAACTCTACAAAAACTTGTTATTATTCAATGCAAACTTCATATTCTTCTTTTTCCCCACTTCCTTTTCTCTTCTTCCTTATTCCAATATCCAATTATAAACCCTTTATACAAAAGCCAGGAAATGGTTCCATTTATTTGCATGCATACCTCATCTGTCTGTAATTTTAAAACATATAATGATATATTTGCATTCCTGTTTTGAATAACTCACAAAATATCAAGCTAAAGATATCAGTCTAAAGACTTATTAAAAGTCAAAGTGATGATTTTTTAAGCTATAGATTTATTTAACTTTTTAATATTACAGGAAAATAGAATATTATATTGATATATGAATGAAATAAAGCAAAAAACTGTTCGCTTCCCATCACTTCAGCATAGGAACTTTCGTCTGTTATGGTGGGGACTTCTTGCCTCAAATGTCGGTACCTGGATGCAGAATGTAGCCCAAGGGTGGCTTGTACTGCATTTAACCAATTCTCCTTTGTGGTTGGGGTTACTAGGGCTTAGCTTTGCTGTCCCTATGATAGTTTTCCCTTTTGCTGGTGGGGTTGTAGTTGACAGGATTGATAAGATACGCCTTTTGAAAATTACGCAGACAGGAATGATGGCTACAGCTTTTATACTTGCTCTGCTTACATGGACAAATCTGATAAGTGTATGGCACATTCTTACAGCCTCATTTATTGGTGCTTCATTTCTGGCATTTGATAATCCAGCTCGTCAGGCCCTTGTACCTGCACTTGTCGAACCTAGGGACCTTCTAAATGCTCTTTCTCTTAATTCTGCAACTTATACGGGAGCTGCTCTTGTTGGCCCTGCAGTTGCGGGTGCACTTCTTGGTCCACTTGGAGCTGGTAGTCTTTTTATGTTAAATGCCATCAGTTTCCTTTCTGTAATGTTTGCTCTGTTTTCAATGAAAAATGTAAAGTCGCATAGTGGTAATAAACCTGTTTCCTTAAAAGAATCAGCCTTAAAAGGACTTATTTATGCCTGGAAAACACGCTTTATTCTGGCACTCCTTATGCTCTCTACATTAGCCTCATTCTTCGGGCGCTCTTATCAGAATCTTCTCCCTATATTTGCGCGCGATATTTTTCGCTCTGGAGCAGGTGGCTATGGATTGCTCCTTTCCTCTGGAGGAGCTGGTGCTTTAGTCGGCGCTTTTGGTCTGGCTTCTGCAAAAAAACTAAAACACCATGGAGCTTTGCTCATTTTATGTGGACTTGTTTTCAGTATATTTATTGTTCTTTTTGCTTTTAGCTCTTCACTTCTTTGGGGAATTTTGTTCCTTTTTATCGCAGGGGGTACAGCTACTATGGTTGGGACGATTATTGCGACTTTTATTCAGGTTGAAGTGCCAAATGAGCTAAGAGGAAGAATTATTAGCCTTTATACTATAACTCTTATCGGCTTCCCTGCTCTAGGGGCAATGGGCAGCGGTGCAGCAGCTGAACTCCTTGGCGGCATTCAGGGAGCACCCCGGGCTGTATTAATTGGCGGAATTATTGTCGGCGTGGTCACTTTGCTTGTCTCGCCATTTTTCTGGAAAAAGAGGATAAATACTCAAAAGTAGAACGGAAATTATTATGCTCTAAGTCTATGTAAAACAAGGATATAGCTGCTTTTTCAGGTGCAATTGTCTTTTTATGTCTCTGCTAAAATCCGTAAATTTAAACCTTACTTATTTGCGACTTGAAGTTCGACAGATTTTTGCATGATATTAAAATAATAAGTATTTTTTACCGCTTTTTTTTATTGAATACTCCTTTTTATTAAAAGAGTATTCTTGCAGTTAAATACTTTATTAATAATTGGAGATTGGAATATCTTATATATTCAAAAACAACTTAAGACTAAACCCGGCAGATCTTTCCGGAATGCCTTTGGTGAAGTAATTAAATCAATGGGACTTGTTTTTGGCGATATCGGTACAAGCCCTATCTATACATTATCTGTAATTTTTCTTTTGACTGCTCCGACACCTCAAAATGTCATCGGAATTCTCTCACTGATTTTTTGGACTCTTATTATTCTTGTGACAGTTGAATATACTTACCTGGCAATGTGTCTGAGCTCAAAGGGCGAAGGTGGAATAATAGTACTTAAGGAAATACTCCGAAGCTCACTAAAATCCTCCCGGGCTATTGTATTTGTTACTTTCCTTGGTTATGTAGGAGTTTCACTCCTTATGGGTGATGGTGTAATTACTCCGGCAATCAGTATTCTGTCAGCAGTAGAAGGACTGGAACTAATTCCCGGCATTGGCCATATCTCTCAGAATACAGTTGTAATTATTACAATCAGTATTACTGTACTCCTCTTTCTTGTTCAATCAAGGGGTACTGACAAAATAGCCTCTTCGTTCGGACCTATTATGGTTCTATGGTTCTTTTCCCTGTTTTTTACTGGATTGTTCTCTTTTATTCATTTCCCTAACGTTATCTCTGCAGTTAATCCAGTTTATGCTCTAAATTTCCTGTTCCATAATGGATTTAGCGGATTTATTGTCCTGTCTGAAGTGATTCTGTGTGCAACTGGCGGCGAAGCTTTATATGCTGATATGGGACACCTGGGCAGCGAACCAATAAAACGGGCATGGTACTTTGTCTTTGCTGCACTCGTCGTAAATTACCTTGGACAAGGTGCTTTTGTTTTAAGACAAGGACAAAATTTCAACAGGCACTCTAACGTTTTGTTTTCAATGGTAAAAAGCCAGGCAGAATTTCTTTATATACCATTTTTAATTCTTACTCTGTTTGCTACTATAATTGCTTCGCAGGCAATGATAAGTGCGGTCTTTTCATTGGTCTATCAGGGTATCAGAACACATGTCTTTCCTTTGATGAAGGTCAAATATACATCCAGCCATCTTAAGTCACAGATATATATTGGGGCTGTAAACTGGGGATTACTTGTAGCAGTAATACTTATGATACTCATCTTTAAAGGATCTGAACACCTGGCTGCCGCCTATGGATTTGCTGTTACTGCAACAATGGCTACAAGTACTTTCTTTATGATATGGATATTCCATCTTCATAAGGACAAACTAAAACTGGCTATTGCTTATCTTGTCTTTGTTGTTAATATAACCTTCTTATTTTCCGTATTTACGAAAATTCCACATGGTGGCTACTGGTCTATTGTAATTGCAGCAATACCTTTTATTACGATCTATATCTGGTCTATTGGCAATAAAGCAGTATACCTTTCTTTCAGATCCCTGCCTATTGATACCTATATTGAAAGCTATAACCAGATATATGCAACAGGAAAAATACTGCCAGGAAGCGCACTCTTTTTTACTAAAGATCTCTCAATGATACCTCCTTATATGGTACATTGCACTATTGCAGGCGGAATAATTTATGAACATAATATTCTGGCTTCTGTAATAACAATGGATAAACCCTTCGGCCTGCATAAACTATTTGTTCCTGAAATTGCCGATGGCCTCTCTGGATTGGAAATTCAGGTCGGATATATGGAAAGACTAGATATACCTGCTGTACTAAAAGAAGTCGATTTCAATCCTAAGGTAATGTTCTATGGAGGAGACGACATTCAGGCAAAGAAGATTCATCTTAAACTTTTCTCTTTCATTAAAAGAGTAACGCCTAACTTCGTGCAGTTCTTAAACCTTCCTTACCAGAAACTCCATGGAGTTTTAACCAGGATCGAGATCTAAAGATTTTATTGGCTGCTGCTGCTCTTAAAATAAAGCAGCAGCCCTTAAACTTAACTTTTCTTAATCGTCCTTAAAATTCTTCATCGTACTCGATCTCGCCCTGCTTTAGAAGCATCTGTTGCCATATCTTAACTCTAAGTACTTGCCCTTCTCCAGGAGCACTATTAAAACCACTAACCGAAACATACAGGTTACCATCCGGACCAAGTCTCATTGAAGTTGGGAAGTTTAATCCGCTTACAATCTCTTTAATGTTGCTTGTATTTGTACGGTCTATTTTCTTGATCCTTCCGGAATTCGGGAATAAGAACGGTGGCTGCCCGGTACTGGTCGAAGTTTCAAGAACATATAGATTTCCAATTAGGTCAAAACTTAATCCAAGAATTGTAGTAAAACCTGTTGCATATGTGGTGATGCTGCTTCCATCTCTGCTTATTTTCAGAACCTTAGCTGCACCTGCAGGATATGGAATTGTTGTGAGGTTACCAACATAGAAAAATCCGTTTCTGTAAACAACAGCAGTAGGAACTATATGTCCCTGTGTAGCTGAAATATCTATTATTCTTTCAATCTGTCCTGTCTCAAGATCATAACGGTCCAATTCACCATGATTTGATTCGATAAAGTAAAGTGAATGTCCGACCCTTACCCAACTGTAAAGGTCCCCGTCTGGTTCAAAATCATCTGCTTCCGGATTTGCAACTGGGTGGGCCTTAAGAAAACTACTTATATTTGCTATTAGTTTCCATGTCCCGTTTTTATTTACTCTTAGTATTCCATTTGGAATCTCAGGATGTCCATGTGAGCATCCTGCTCCTGAAAGCAGTGCATAAAGCTCTCCTCTGTAATATGCTACATCAGAAATTGAGGTGTTGTTTCCTCCGACGGCCTGCGAGGTTTGTGTAGATGGGAAGTTCGATGCTATTCTTGTTTGCGATAATCTCCAATTTACTTTTGTTATACTTCCATTATTTCCACCTAGATATGGACCGACCGGAGGTGGAACCTGCTCACATTGACCTACTGTGGAAATTGTTCCTCCAAAGCCTGACTCTGCAATATATAAATAACCATCACGCCCGAATATCAGTCCTCTGGGCTGGTTAAGTCCTTTGGCTACGACCAAGAGGTCCTTTGATAAATTATTCTGAACTGATGCGCTCCATTCAGTTGCTTTGCTAAGAGTGTTGCTTGTTTGACTAGATTCAGTCGGAGCTTCCGGGTCCTTGCTGCATGCTGCAAAAATAAAGGTAAAAAGAAAAGCTGCATACAAACAGGCCTGGACGTAACGATGCTTCATAGATCCTCCTTTTATATTTATTTGTAGCTAAGTCAATATTACTCTATATAATTGGGGATCTAGTATCAATGCATCTTACAATGCATGTATGCTTTTTACACCGTTGATGCTTATTTTTTATAACAATATTTTTTATATAAAGAAATCTCTTCTATGATCTTTATCTCAATAATTGTAGCTTTATTGTTTTAGTGTTATCCTTAGTACTAAGCCTTAAAAAATAAATGCCGCTGGAAAGATTCTTCCCATCAAAGAACATTCTGTATGATCCTGCTGACTTTTCTTCATCTACAAGTGTAGCAATTTCCTTTCCTAACATATCATATATCTTTATGCTTACAAAGCAATTCTTTGGAATCTGAAATTCTACTGACGTCCTTGGATTAAACGGATTAGGGTATGCTTTAATATTATATTCAAGTGGTATATGTTTTTTGATCTCTACTGCTGTTAATAATGCGTTTTTTGCCTTTGGCGTTGGTTTAAGCTGACTCCACCTATCTGATCCATCCGGATAGCGGCCAAATGACTGGTCGGTTAATTGCTTTCCAAAACTAAGAGAATCTATTATTGTCGTGCTATCTGAATCAATAAGGGCTATGAATTCCCCGGATTTACTAAGTTTGAAATTGGCATGCAGCCCAGGCTGACTTTGCTGCTCATCAAGCCATATGACCATATACTCTGCAGGAGCAAGATAAAGAGAATCTTTTGTGAATTTCCACTTGCTTAGCTTTAGTGGATCATCTGTCAGAAATTTTCCTGTCATAAGTACTTTAGATGAGGTCGGATTATAAAGCTCTACCCAGTCTTCGTGATCTCCTGAAGGATCTGTCTCAGAATTTAAGTTATCTGCAAGAAATTCATTTATTACAACCTTATCTATAGAGGCTTCAGTATGAGTTGAAATGCTGATCTTACCTTGCCTGGGATAGGTTTGAACAAGATTATTTTCATCTTTTAAGACTACATAAAATTTTTCTGTAGAAGCTTTTTCAAGAGGTGGTATTACGCAAATGAACCTGTCTGCCTCTTCAACTTTTTTTGTCCCAATGACTGGTGAAAATGTCAAATGATATGAAGTTGCAACCGTATCGTCCCCCTTAAATACTTTTACTGAAGCCTCACGAAGCATTTTTGGACTGAAGGCAGATAAAACAATATAAACAGAATCACTAGTGGCGGGATCTTTAGGATAGTAGTCAAACTTATATATTACAGGTTTTGAATTTACATAGCTTAACTGAGAACTTAAAGAAGAATTCCTTAGGTTAACATACTGCTTTAGACCGAATTTTACATGCTGGTTTGAGTATGAATTTGCTGAATAGGAGTTGAAGAAATCTCCACTTGTAAAACCCCAGTCAAGTGCCCTGTAGTTATCATTCATTGCCGATGTTGTGATCTTTGATAAAATGCTGTCTATGTGCCCTTCCCAAAGGCTAAGCTTAAAAACATTGTCTCTGTAAAACTCAAGAAAATGTGTATATAGATTTCGGTACTGTGCATTTGCCATTAAGTTTTCGGCAAGTGGCATAGTGCCCCCTGCTACTTTGGGCGGGTTATAAGGATCAACCTTTGACCAATTGGCATTTCCCCATTCAATACCAAAGGTATTGTCATAATCATATGGTATTATATGAAATAATCCTTTTACCGGCTCATGATAAAGATAATAATTATTCCTTAGCATCCAGTATGAATCCCAGCTGCCTAAAAGAATATTCATCGATAGATATTTTAAGACCTCTGGTATATCTATTATTGTTTCAAGTGAATCTGCAAAGTCTATAGATGGGGTCTTGTTTATTATTTTTATTAGATGTGCAAATTCATTAAAATTTCCAGTACTCTGGTTAGTCGACAGATCATAGACAGGAGTGCCATTGTTGCTTAATTTCCTATAGACTTCAGGATTGTTATCTCCAAGGTATGTTAGGTCCGCAGGATAAAGGCATTTCCAAAGGTTTCCGCTGTTATCCTTAAAATGTTTCTTTATGAAGTTTTCATCAATATGTTCTACAGACATGTATAGGCCATAGTATATGCCGTTTATATAAACTTCTGTGTGCGCAGCACGGCTTGCATTTAACCCGATTACTCTGAAGTGATCAAAGCAAAGTTTACTCCTTGTTATCGAAGGGTCATTATGCTCGCCATTTAAGTTAAGTTTTTCAATATCGTAAAATTTTCTTCCCTTTTTGAAGCTGTTGAAAGAGATCTTAAAAGATTTCTTATTTGACTCCCGTGAAGTGTTTCCACGAAGGCGAAACCCTACAGAGTCTATGGTTTCATCAATATACCAATTCTTAAACCTTATTTTAGCTACAAATTCTGAATCACTCTGGATATTCGAATACATATACTGAATGGCTTCAGGGGCAACACTAACTTCAATGCGTCCAACCTGAGTATCATCATAGATTTTATAGCTTTCATCTAAACCTTGTGCAAAAGTCTTAAAAGAGGTAAGTAAAACAGCTGCCAAAGAAAAAAGAAAAATATTATGGTATCTCACTTATGCTCCGGAAGTATAGTTTATATATGAACGAAATTTAAGAAAACTATATCCAAATAAAATAAAATTGTTTTTG
>JAUZPB010000182.1 GCA_030706145.1 Bacteroidota bacterium | reverse complement strand
GGAACCTTGCTTGAAGAAAGGAAGCTTATATTTGAGTTTGGCAGTGCTTATGAGAACTACCAGAAGGAAGTCCCGATGCTAATTCCATTTACAAAGAAAAAGCAGCTAAGTCTGCGTTAAAAAGACAGAAAGCGCGAATTTTGATCCTCCCTGTTGGAAAAATAACGGTCAAGGGATATTCTGCCTGCGCCAACAATAAATAAAAATATTAAGCAAAGAAGCATGGCCCAGTCAGTTCTTGCTTCATGGACCATTTTCCAAAACCCTTCTTTGAACAGCATCGGGATCTTTGTTGATATAATTGCAACTGTTATATCAATAATCAAAGGTATTGCAGAAATTCTCGTAAAAAGTCCAAGAACAATTAATAGTCCAAATATAATTTCAACGGCACCAACAAATGGAGCGAAAAAGTAAGGAAAAGGAATTCCTATCTTTATAAACCGGCCTATACCAAGTTCCTGCTGGAAAAGATATTTTTGCACTCCTTCAAAAAAGAATACAAGACCTACAACAAGGCGGACCAAAATAATTGAAGAAGCGCTTTCACTCCCACCGAATAGATTAATTTTCATACTTCATCTTGATCATATGGGACATAGATATAATAATATATATTTATTTATATCTACAGACGCAATGACTTTTTTTAAGGTGTTAGCTAAAGCATGGTTTTAGTTATCCCTTTCAGATTGCTTCTTCATTAAATGATAGAAAAGCAAAAAACTACTTAATTTTAAGACCGGCTATATTGTTTCGGCTTCATGCCCATATGTTCGTTAAATACTCTCGAAAAATGGCTTAGGTTGATAAAACCTAGTTTATACCCCACATATGAAACAGATAGATTTTCTTCTTTCAATTCAAACAGTCCGTTCAAATAATTTGCATCCACTTCAATATTAATAGAAGCAGTATTTGTATCAACTGGAATAATTGCCTCAGTATTCAAATTGCTGGTCGCAATTAGAACAGAAGGGATTGTCTTTAATTGCTCCCCCGGTGATAATACTTCTGTTTTAGGAATAATGTTTTGAAACTTAAAAAGTATCATTTGAAAATTCTTGACTTAAAAGATTCAAGTAAATATTTTACCTGTCAAATATTTATGATGAACTCAGCACCTCAATCCGGAGAATAAATGAAACCATTGCTAAAGAATATAAGCTTTTTGATTATCTTATCTTTTGGACTTAAAGCTCAAATATATAATTATGGTGCTGAGTATATGTTCTTTTATACACAACCAAATGCCAGAAGTGAGGCAATGGGAAAAGGAAATTCAGCTTTCACGGGAAGTCCTTTTATGTCAATAAACAATCCAGCAAGTTCATTTTTCTTAAAAGGGCTAAATGCTGAGTTAACGCATATTGATTTCAATTATCCCCGCTTTACTTCAACATGTATTTATAATGCTTATGGTGCAGGGGCAAATCTTGGTAAATATGGAGCATTTAGTTTCAATTACCTGCATTTCGTATTTGGCATACCGGTTGAACTTCCTGAAGGAGAAGCACTGGATATAAAACTTCCAGTTGGACATGCTGAAAGAGAAGCATTAGGTATAACTCTGCAACGTGGTCCTTTTCCTCCTCTACCATTTACAAACATATATATGATGAATTATTCTTATGGACTTTTGGAAAATCTAGCTTTTGGCGTGAACATAAACTTCTTTGAGGATGCAAATACTGAGATATATTCAAAAGGTTGGTTGCTTGATGCAGGTTTTATGAAGAAATTCGCTATCTCATCCCCAACAGGACAACATAACTTGTTTCTAGCTCTGAGTTTTTCAAATCTAACAAATACAATGCTTGAGGATGAATGGAGAGGACAATGGTATCTTCCTTCTGTAATACAAATAGGATCGGTATATGAGTTTGAGCCTAAATTAAGAGCATTTGATTTTAATATTTTTAAGGTTCTGTTATCGGCAGAATACTATGACCTATTGAATTCTTCGAACTACACACAAATTAGGTTAGGAACAGAGCTGACTATTTTAGAAATGTTAAAACTAAGAGGCGGGTGGTATAGTGAAAATTTAAATGATTATAGGGATAAATCGACCTATGATATTGAAAAGATTAATGAATTTACTTTCGGGTTTGGTTTTGATATTAATGCTGCAAAAGTAATGAAAGCAGAGTTTCCACTGACAGTAATGCTAGGTTATACCTCATTTCAATCTCCCCTATTTTATACAAAACAGGAGAATCGCTTGAATTCTCCATTATATTCAATTGGCCTTAATTATGGATTATAATTGATTAAGAAAACAATCCTTAGTCCATACAATATCTTAAACAGGAAAATGATGTTGGTAAAACAGGATCAAAAGATAGAAGGAGATGATAAAATATGATAATAACGGGTAGGATAAAGAAAGCACATCCTACCCATACAAGGTTAAAGGTAATTCCCTTTTTAACTTTATATAAAAGAAGAGAATTTTTGTAAAGTATAATTTTAATATTGTTCTTTTTCGTTAGGGAAATCTTTTTTCTTTACATCTTCAATATAGTTGCCTACAGCCTCAGTAATTATGGTATGCAGGTCCGCATAACGCCTTAAAAAGCGTGGACTGAAGTCCTTACTCATACCCAGCATATCGGCATAGACCAATACCTGGCCATCCACAGCACCGCCGGCGCCAATTCCTATTATAGGAATATTTAGCTCTGAGGCTACCCTTTCGGCCAGCTTTGCAGGTATTTTCTCAAGAACAATACCAAAGCATCCTGCCTCTTCCAATAGGTGGGCATCACGAACAAGTTTCTCTGCTTCAGCCTCGTCTTTGGCTCGAACAGTGTAAGTGCCAAATTTATTTATACTCTGCGGTGTAAGTCCCAAATGACCCATTATTGGAATACCTGAGTCAATAATTTTCTTTACCATAGGAATGATCTCTTCCCCGCCTTCGAGTTTCAAAGCATCAGCACCGCATTCCTGCATAATCCTGATAGCATTTGTAACAGCAAGTGTTTCGTTTACCTGATATGTACCGAAGGGCATGTCTACAACAACGAGTGCTCTTTTAACGCCACGCACAACACCTTGCGCATAATATATCATCTGATCGAGCCTCATTGGGACGGTAGTTGTGTTTCCTGCCATCACGTTTGAAGCACTGTCTCCTACCAAAATTACATCAAGTCCTGCTCCATCGAGTATTTGGGCTATTGTATAATCATATGCAGTTAACATTGAAATTTTTTCGCCGCGCTTTTTCATTTCAATTAACCTTAGCGTGGTTACTTTGCGTAAATCATTACTAATATATCCAGTCATAATTCCTAAGCTTTAAGTATTAAAGGTTATAATTGATTAAGAAAAATTACTATAAAAACCAGACAATTACACCCTCAGCCCGCCTAAATACCCGTGTTTTACAAAATAACCTGTAAATATCAAATCATTATAATAAGATCGAGACAAAGTATAGCAGATATCCAAAGAATAATGCTCCAAGAAAAGCGAAAGAAACATAAAGATAAAACACTTTCTTCGTCGTTATTCCCCAAACTGCTGACATTGCCGGTATTGTTGTAATTGGCCCGGAGATCAGAAATGCCAATGCTGCTGCAGGACTAAGTCCCTGCTGCATGAGTCCGCTTATCATAGGGAGTGCCGTTATATTACTTGTATAAACCGGCACACCAATCAGAGCAGCCCAAAAGACAGACCAGACATTATTCTTACCCATTAAGCTGATTATAAGATCCTGAGGCACATATAACACTATTAAAGCTTCCAGGAAAAATGCGATCAGCATAAACCTGCTCACCATTAAGGTTGACTTACCTACTTCTCTTACAAGTTTGTTAAAGAATTTCTCCTCAGACTTTCCACATGAACACTTTTGGGAGCTGAGATCTCCTGGTTCTTTATTTACTCTATTGCTATCTTCTCCTTTGCTTTCGCTCGAGCAGCATTGTTTTGCGTTTCCTTTTGTTTGGGAATCTCCACAGCAGGAACTAGAATTTGCTTTAATTTGGGAGCTAGCACAGCAGGAATTAGCGTTCCCATTTGGCTTGGCGCCCTCACTGTAGGAATTAGAATTGGAATTTGCTTTTATTTGCAATCCGCCACCGCAGCCGCAGGATGAATTTTCTGATAGAATGTCTTCAGTATTTACATTCTCTGCAGATGCTGCAATAATTGGCAGTAAGTCAGGCTTTCTGAAAGTCTTTACTAATATTTCACCTCCAGCTTTTGTCATCCGCTTTGCCAGTTCTGTTAGTGTTGGGATTTTCCTGTTGTAGTCATTTGTCCTTATGTAAGACTTTCCAAGCATTTCCCTTTTAACTAAGTAGTTAGTAATATATCCTGCAGATAAGCTAAGCAGGACAGTTGAAGCCAGGCGCCATACGGCAAGATTCCATCCAAGCATACCAACACTTAGAAAAAACATTTCAGGATCCATCGATGGTGAAGCAATCCAGAATGTCATTACAGGTGCCAAGGGCACACCTGAGATCAATAGTGCAGCTACAACAGGAATTACGCCACAGGAGCAAAAGGGACTGAAAGCGCCGATCAATGCAGCAAGCAAAATTGATGCATTTGGGTTTCCTGTAAAAATCTTATTAATGTACTTTGATGCGCCCGTCATGCTGATAGCTACTGAAATTGGGATTGTGACCAATAGATATGGCCATATATGTAATACTGCTTTAAGCATAAATTCTAATATTTTGTAAATTTCGGTGTACATTTGACCTCCTATCTATCGTATTTATACGATTGGTTTGAGCAAAAAAATATATCAATTAACTAATGTCCTTTCCCTACTGCAAATCTTCTTAGGGAATGGCTACATATTTTCATTTTATATCTATCGTAAATATACGATAGATATAATGAGAAGTCAATACTTTATCGAAAAATATTTTGCGATAAAAAGCAATTGGATATTAGTTGGTATGGCTGACTCCCGGAGGTTCGGGAAAGCTTATATTCCTATCAAATGTCCTTATTTAGATAATTTAGCAGCCCGGACGTGTAGTAAATCACAATAAAATGATATTATTTCATTTTACTTGTTACTTAGCAGCATTTTTATTTAATATTAATGTATGCTGAATCTCCTGCAAAAGCACTCAAAAGAAAGGACTAGTAATTATGTATAGATAAAAATGTGAGGTTAATATGAAAAAGCTATGTTTCTGCTTTATTATTCTTATTTCATCATTTACTTATGCACAGAATAACCAGTGGGTTACATTTAATAGTAAAAACTCAAAGATGCCAAGTGATCAGGTAAATGGAATAGCCATTGATTCATTTGGAGTAAAATGGGTAGCAGCTCAAAATGGACTAGCTAAGATTAATGGAGATACCTTGAGTATCTACGATAAATCAAATTCAGCCCTCACATGTCCAACTCTGCATTCTATTGCAATCGAGGGGCAGAATACAGTATGGATAGGAACCGATTGCGCCGGACTTGTAAGATTTGATGGGAAAAACTGGAAGGTTTTTGAAACTGTCACTCCAAACCTGACACTCACCGGGATCAAATCAGTTGCCATAGATAAAAAAGGAAACAAATGGGTTGGAATGGCCACTGATGGGGTGGCAATGTATAATGACACAAGCTGGATAACATATAATACTACAAACTCCCCTCTCCCTAGTAATCACATTTTCTGCGTAGTTGTAAATAGTATGGATATGAAATGGTTCGGTACCGATAGCGGCCTTGCAATGTATGATGGTAAAAACTGGACAGTCTATACTACAAAAAATTCCCCGCTGCCTGGCAACACAGTTCTTGCCGTAACTTTTGATCAGAAAGGAATTATGTGGGTCGGTACAAATGGCCAGGGACTTGTAGCGCATGCAGGGACAAGCTGCCAAATATACAACAGTTTTAACTCTGATCTGAAATGCAATTATATACATGCTCTGAATATTGATGCAGATAACCAGAAATGGATTGGGACTGAAACAGGAGGTTTACATAAATTTAGTGCACCGAACTGGACAATCTTTGATAAATCAAATTCATCTATTCAAAGCAACTATATTACTGCAATTGTTACGGATAAAAATGGTTCAAAATGGATAGGTACGCATGATGGAGGGTTAAGTGTATATAATGAAAAAGGCTCCCCTCTTGATGTTGAGCAGCCTGTAGTAAAACCTGTCAGTTATTCACTTTCGCAGAATTATCCAAACCCATTTAATCCGGCGACAAAAATTGTTTATGCAATTCCAAAGCAGGAGTTTGTAACACTAAAGGTATATGATCTTCTTGGAAATGAAGTAGCAACACTGGTAAATGAAATAAAACAAACAGGAAGTCACTCTGTTGAATTCAAGGCTTCTTCTCTTCCAAGCGGAGTATATTTGTATACACTTCAGGCAGGACAGTTTCGTGAAAGCAAAAAACTCCTTTTGATCAAGTAAGGAGTTTGGAAGGTTAGATACTATGGCAAAGTTTTTTGGTCTGACTCTATTAATTTGTGGTCTTTTGGTTACAATAGCCGGGATATTTTCAGAATCAGAAACACCAGCTATGACAGGCGGTTTTCTTATCTTTGCAGCTTTTGTTTTTTATGATCTGCTTAGCAGTAAACAATAAGCTAACATTAAGCATAAAGAACCGGCTTTGTACCTTGCGGATCAACAAAGGGAAATATTATATAAAAGTAGGGTCAATTTTTTAATGCTTTCATAATAATATTTCATGGAGGATGGCTTTGAAAAAGACAGTGATATCCTTTTTCATTCTTCTATCTAACCTTCTGCTTTGCCAGAGTGCTCAATGGGTCACTTTTAATACGATCAATTCGCGCCTACCAAATAGAAGTATTTATTCTGTTGCAGTTGACAAACAGGGTGTAAAATGGTTTGGAACAGATGGAAGCGGTCTGGTAAAATTTGATGGTACGCAGTGGAGTACTTACAATTCAGCTAACTCAAATCTTAAATGTAATTTGATAAGAGTTATTTATGTAGATGAAGATAATAATAAGTGGATAGGAACCACGTGCGGAGGGTTGCATAAGTTTGATGGAACCAATTGGACAAACTGGGATACATCAAACTCCAAACTGCCTAGCCAATGGGTTGCTTCATTTGTCATTGACCGTAAGGGTGTAAAATGGATTGGCACCGGGGATAAAGGACTTGTAAAGATGGATGGAGATAGTATGACCATATATAATACTACGAATTCTCCTCTTCCTGTAAACAACATTTATGCTCTTGCTGCTGATACACTTGGAAACTTATGGATAGGCACAAATGGAGGCGGCACAGTAAAATATGATGGAACGACATGGATCAATTTTAATAAGCACAATTCAGGGCTGCACTGCAATGCCTCACTTGCAATAGCCATTGATAACAATAACGACAAATGGATAGGCTCTTATACATGTGGCGTTTTTAAAATGCATGATTACATATTTACAGAATATGACTCAACCAATACCCCGCTGCCGGATAACTGGGTTTATTCAGTTACAATAGATAAGAAACAGGCTAAGTGGATAGGTTTAGACAGCGCCGGAGTAGCTAAATTTGAAGGATCGCAGTGGACAGTATATGATACTGCAAACTCGGGACTGGCTGACAAGCATGTTAGATCAATAGCAATTGATGAGTTGGGCAACAAATGGATAGCTACATATCTGGGTGGTGTAT
>JAUZPB010000181.1 GCA_030706145.1 Bacteroidota bacterium | reverse complement strand
TTCAAGAGTTCTCATTATATCCTTACCTGAAACTAGTTCGATGTAACCTTTGTAATAGGAAGTGTATTCATTTTGAGATGGCGTTTGCATATAAATTTGCTCCTTTCAGGGAAATCTTAAACCTTAGTGCATTATTTACTAAAGTTACCGGAAAGATAAAACTATATCAAGGAGACTGGAATACATCCTTTATTGAACACATCTTTTATTGCAAAAGCACTTAAAATTTTATGACTTCTATTCGATAATGAAATAAATGTTAACATATTTATTGACAGTTTTACAAAAGTAAAATAAAATCTGGGTGTTTTCAAAAAACACTATTGCTAAATGCGGGACATTAACTAAATAAATGATATATAAATACAGTCCTCAAAACTTTCTTCTTTGTCTAAAGTTTAATTTTGTCCTGGGCGCCATATGAGGATTCTGCAAATTTTGCTCCTCTTGCTGCTCTGTTTGTCTAATATCTATTCTGATACTCCGCAGAACAATGTCGAAAAGATGAAGTCTCGGCTAAAGAGCGGGAGCACCCTCGAAAAAATATGGATGCTTAATTGGTTATCTTTTGAGTTTAATAAACTAGAAAGCCGAACCTCGCAGGATAGTTCTCTGAAGTATGGGCGGGAAGCTCTGGAACTCTCCAAAGAAAGCCATTTCCCCGAAGGTGAGGCTGAAGCGCTTTCAAACCTGGGCTATGCTTATTTCCTTCAGAATAATACCTCTTCAGCCAAAGAATATCTTCTAAAAGCCCTTACAATAGCTGAAAAGATTCAGCACAGAAAGGTAATGTCTGCTATTAATGATAACCTGGGACTTGTCTACTGGAAGAAGAATGATTATTTCCTGGCTCTGAAACATTATGATGAGGCATTAAAAGATGCCATATCTTCAAATAACGAATTTGAACATGCTAGAGTACTAAATAATCTTGGGCTAATTTACCTAAAGCTGGGAAAGCATAAACAGGCATTAGATAATTTCCTTGAATCTGCTAAAATTAAAGAATCTCTTGGTGATCAGTTCTGGCTTGCAATTACTTATAATAATCTGGCTAATTTGTATAATGAAATGAAAAGCTACCGCGAATCTCTTAAATATTCCGAAACAGCCCTTGAGATCGGGAAACAAATTAATATAAGCTACATAACGGCCCGGGCTCTGAATAACCTTGGCTCAAGCTACGATGGACTTCTAATGTTTGACAAGTCACTGAAATACTTTAAGGAGGCCTTGCTCCTGAAGGCTAAAACAGGTGATACAAAAAATCTAAACTATGTCTATACTTTGCTTGAAATAGGGAAGAGATATTACAATACGAAGAATTATGCACTGTCACTGGACTATTTTAATAGAACAATTAACCTTAGCAAGGATCTTCATAATGCCGATATCACCTCTAATGCTTTCATGAATTTAGGCAGAAGCTATATAAAACTTGGCGATTTAGACTTAGCTCAGTCGAATCTGGACAAAGCTATGGGTATTTCGAAGAATTTTAAGCTAGGTAAAGTAACTCGTGACTGTTATCTGGCTTATCACGATCTTTATTTGAATAGAGGCGATTATAAACAAGCTCTTGAATCTTATAAACTTTTTTCTGCTTTCAAAGACAGTATAAATACCTCAGAGGTAATGCAGAGAATAGCAGGACTTGAACAGGCCTATAAGTTTGAAAAAACAGTCGAGACATTAAAACTTCAACAGAGAGAAAAGGAACTTGCTCTCGAAAGACAAACATATATAAATCATTTCCTTATCGCTGGCTCTGCTCTTGCCATAGTTTTTATACTTATATTATTTTCCAGATATAAATTGGTCAAAACAAATAAGGAAATAACTGAAGGAAAAAACAAAGAAATTGAAAAACAAAAATTCCAGCTTGAGCAGCTTAATACGACAAAGGATAAATTCTTCTCAATTATTGCCCATGACCTGAAAAACCCTTTTAATATACTTTTTGGACTTTCGGACATGCTTCTTGAGGATTTTAATCAGCTAAGTGAAGATGAGAAACTTATGCTGATAAACCAAATTAAAAATGTTTCCAGAAACTCCTTTAATCTTTTGGAGAATTTACTCCAGTGGTCCATGTCTCAAAGTAATAGCCTGAAGATTAATCCACAAAAATTCAATCTGTCCGAATTGTTCACAGAAGCAAGATTATCAGTTTGCGAAAATGCTAAGGCAAAGGATATAAACCTGTTTTCTGATTGTCCAAACGATCTGATGGCTAATGATGATTATAACATTGTCCTTACTGTACTGCGTAATTTGCTTATGAATGCAATTAAATTTACACATCAGGGTGGTGAAATAAGAGTCTTAGGCAAGATAAAAAATGATAAAATAGCAATCTGTGTCCAGGATAACGGCATTGGCATGTCAAGTGAAGTTCTGGAAAACCTTTTTAGATTAGGTGTAAATCATACTACTTCAGGTACAAACAATGAAAAGGGAACTGGACTTGGACTTGTACTTTGTAAAGAGTTCCTCGACAAGACTGGGAACAGTATTTGGGTGGAAAGCCAGCAGGGAAAAGGAAGCCGGTTTTACTTTACAGCAAATTTATTTATGCCAAACTAAAAGGGTATCTTTTCCAGGAATTCATCAGCCCTTAGAAAAAGATCTCTGTGATGGGCCCCTTTTATAATTTCTTGCCTGAAACCAGGATATTGTTTTAGTTCCTCCTGCGAAATATTTTTTCCCCAAACCTTATCCTTGCTTCCAATTATTTGTGTAATTGGAATGCTAAGCTTTACTCTATCTGTTATATCCATATTCATTTTATTAAAGGCCGACTCTGCCATAAAATAAAATGATCTTAAATGCTTTTTATTTAACTGTCGAAGAATCTTTATTTGTGCAACTATAAGTCCTAAAGTGTTGTGCTTATCATAAACAAAATCCATATTAACATAATGCATATCAGAATTCCCCGTAAAAAGACTTAATGCTAGCTTAATAAAAAATAGCATTACTCCGGTTTTATAAAGATAGTGGAATTTTCCCCTGGTTAAATTCATTCGAAAAGAAGACGCTAACAAAATTACTTCTGTAATTCGGCTATCTTTTGATGCTAGTAGCATTGAGATTGGTCCGCCTAAGGATGCGCCAAGTGCAATAATTTTTTTTTTATAACCGAGTTTATTAAGCAGTAACATTATGTCTTCTGCCTGCTCATCTAAACTTGTTACTTGTGTAAAGGGAGAGCTGCCTCCAGCTCCCCGCCTATCTGGAATGATGATTTCTCTGAATACTCCCTTATTTATTAGCCATCTGGCTGGCCGTTCTAAAAGTGTATGGTTTCCTGTAATAGCTCCGCTATGAAGTAATATTGCTGTCTTACCTTCTATTTCAGGATTAGATAGTATTTTTGTGTGGATCGTTATAGCATTGCCTAGCTCTACGCTATATTCATCGCTTTTTATGTTATTGTTACTGATCTTTTTTAACATTTCTTACATCTTGCTTTGAGAAGCCTTTAGAATTCTACCATTCAATATTTTTGCTTTCTCCTAAAAGTTCAAGCATTCTTTTTTTGACTATTTCTTCTTTATTATCCCTTCTCTCCTGAAGCGTCTTTTTTAAGTCACTTAACCTGTTTTCTAATTCACCTACTTCTTCTTTTCTATTGCTTTCCCTAAGTTCAAATAATTCATTTAGCTTATTCTTGAGATCAGCTTTTATCGTGCTTTTGTCAGATTTTTCGGTATTCTGATACTTTAAGCCTAGTGATTCAGTTTCTACTTCAAGTTCGCTTATCTTTCTGGCTCTTTCGATTGCTTCTTTATTCCTTTTCCCAAAGAAAGGTATGTCAAGGTTCCTAAAATGAAGATCCTGAAGAAGAGAAAAATATTTCATCTTGTTAAGTTTTTTTATTCCTTCAAGTTCTTTTTTTAGCTTAGGCATTATGTCCTTTAAGAGCTCTTTTTCCTGTGAGGGACTAAGCTCGAATTTAAAGTTAAATTGTGGAATTTCAGGCGCTTCAGGGGGCTGTTCAGCTATTGTGGAATCCTCTGTAGTAATCTGTCTGTAATTGCTTGTCTGTTGTTTTGCCACCAAATGATTATTTGGGAAAAGTAGTATCATTTCAAGGCCAAGTATTATGAGTTCTAGTTTGCCCATATTGCTCTCTCCTGTTTTAATTTTTTACTAAAAATGTCTGGTAATAAATTTATAGAGACGAATTATTCAGCTCTTTTTCGAGTCTTTGAATCTCCACGCTTATAGCTTTAGTTTTCATTGCCCATTGATCCATTCCATGATCCTTCCAGTTGTCTTTTGCATCTATTATGCTAAGTGAGTTACTAACCCCGTCAATACTTTTTTTGACCTTCTCTCCGCCCCAGTCCATGGTCTCATGTTTGATGCCAGTTGAATGTTTTGCTTCGGTATATTCTTCCTCATTTCCTATTGCCTTCTCTGTATCTGTTATCTTATTTTCTTCCCTTAAGGGAATTTCTGCCGGTGTGTTATTTCCTTTACCTGACACATCTGAATCATCTAAGGTATTTAACGGCTCTTTTGTTGTCTCTTCCTTAAAGTAAATATTAATTTTGGGTTTAAGAGGATAGATTATGAGCATCACTGCCAGAACTATAGCAAAAGCAGCAGTACTTAAGGCAATTTTATTGAATGCCGGATTTAATTTAATTGAATTTGTCTTCCAAATCCTGGTCTTAATATTAAAGACTTGTGAAAAATATTGGAGAAACCTTTTAGCTCCTGTTGCTTTTTTTAACATCAGATCAAAATTTTCATCACTCAGATCTTCAAGTTCTAAATTCTCATATAAAGATAACCCTTTTTCAGTCTCATCAAGCAGCATCTTGCAACTTAGGCATGAAGACAAATGACTTTCCCAGAATGACCTCTCTTCTTCAGAAAAGGTCCCATCAATATATCTCCAAACTTCACTTCTGAACTCTTCACAGATTAAAGTATTTTTAAATGACATTTTTTACCCTCAAAGCCTTCTTTAATTTTTCCATCGCATAATGCATATGACCAAGTACTGTATTCAATGGCTCTTTTGTCGCTACGGAGATTTCCTTGAAAGTCATTCCGCTGTGTTCGCGAAGGAGGAATACTTCCCGCTGCTTCTCTGGAAGTGAATTTACAGCACACTCTAGAATATCTCTAAGCTCATTTCTTATAAGTTCTGTATGAGGATTATTGTAATCAGCCGCTCTTAGCTCATCTGTTACAAAAATACTGCTCCTGACCTTGCTCTTCCTGTAATAATCCATTGCAACATTATGAGCTATAGTAAAAAGCCAGGATGAGAATTTGCTCTCATGCTTATAGCTTAGAATGCCTTTCCATGCCTTTATCAGGGTTTCCTGCATGAGATCCTCTGCTTCAAGCTTATCTCCACAAAGCCTCCAGAGATACGTAAATAACTGCTTCCTGTATCTCTTTATTAACTCTGTAAAGGCAGTGGATTCCCCGTTACGGCACCTTTTAATTAATTGATTTTCAAGTAAATTGTTCTCCATAACACCTAAATTTTCTACTGAAGTAAACGTTTGGATGTTAGAATTATTGTACAGGAAATGAGAAATTTTGTCTGTTTTATAGATTTGACGTCCCGAAAGAGGAAATTGTTGTGCTTAAAATGATGCTTTTAATTAGTATTGGCAGCTAGAAAGAGCCCGGTCAGGAACTCTCCCTCTCTGAGACTATTAGTAGGAGGGCTCCTAAATCAGTAAAGTATTAAATAATTACATCTCCGTCATCTTCATTGTCTTCTTGCTCATTATCATCGTTTTCTTCTTCATCTTCATCATTTTCCAGATCTTGTTTGAAGGAGAGTCCAAGATAAGTGATTGGCAGATCTTTTAATAATTCTTTTACTGTAAAGGCCTGGTCTTCTCTTACAAAAAGAGTTACTGGTTGGATCAGCTGATCTATATAATTAAAATTTTCTCCACGTAGATAGTAGTCTATTTCTTCACCATCAAGGATGGACTTAATAAAAGCTATATCAACAAGGTTAAATGTTGATAATATCTCCACAAAATTGAATCTGCCATAATATTCATGATCATAATGCATAAATCTAACTATTCCTGAAATAATGTAGTTATTAAACAACTTTTGTTATAAAACCTTTAATGCTTGCCGCAAATTCCCGTTTTGTATCTCTCTAAGTTTTTGGTGGGGCGTCTTTTGGGGCGGCAAACATCAAAATAGTCCATAAGTGCAACTGATATAATAATATAAGTACAAAATCACACAATTTCTCCATATGTAAATTGCCTTTTTTTAAAATATCAGACAAAATAAAAAAAAGAACGGCCGAATCTCTTTCCAGGCTAATAGTTTTACTGTAAATTGAAGAAAACTTGCTATTTTAAAATAATTAAAATTATTTTTGTGATCAGTTTGTCACAAAAGTTTGTCACAAAAGTTTGTCACAAAAGGCAGTATCTATTGAATGAGAAAGTATAATTATTCATTAAAAAAGTTTTTCCCCTGTCTCTTTCTAATTTGCCTCTGTGCAGGATGTTCATCATCTTCTGTACCGGTAAACCTAAGCAAAGCAAAAAAACAGATTTCATTCTATTATGAATCGGGGCAATACCAGGCCGAACTGGATCAGATTATTCAGGACGCTATGGAAGAATTCAACAAAATGCCCATTAAAGACAGTTCTGCTGTTGTTTTTGATGTTGACGAAACTGCACTTTCAAACTATCAGGCTATAAAACAGGTCGACTTTGGATACGTTCCGGAATTATGGGATAAATGGGTGCTTCAGGCTAAAGCTCCTGCAATAGATGATACAAAAGACCTCTACCACTATCTGTTGCAAAAGAAAATTCATATCATATTTCTTTCAGCACGCAATCCCGAACAATATGAAGCTACATATAAAAATCTTGTTTCGGCCGGATACACTAAGTTTGATACACTAATTGTACGCTCTAAAAACAATATTGATACCCCTGCCGGAGTCTTTAAGAATGTTGAAAGGATTGTCCTTTCAAATCTTGGATATAATATTATTGGCTCAGTGGGTGATCAGTTAAGTGATTTCCAGGGTGAAAATGTCGGTCTGGTGGTAAAATTGCCAAACTACATGTATCTGACAGAATAATATTTGCCGAAATTGGCTCTGTTCAGGTTGAATAGATGAGAAATAGCTTATCTAATTGACTTATCAAAATTATTTATTTATCATAAACTCAAAGCCATTCTGCCTGTAAGTACCTTATATTTATATAACTTAGCCATAGAAAAGTAAAAGTATTGGAACATAAGTATATATGAAATAATAATAAATGCTTGTTACGATAACTATCGCCCTTTCCCCCAAAAAATACCATCTCTTTTAGTATCAAGCCCCCAAAAAGCTAAAAATATAAACGTAAATACTATAATATGTCTTAAAAAATAATACGTATGGGAACAATTGCCTGTAAGTCTAATGATTTCAGAGCTGATGCATCAAAAGATAAAAATTTTTTTAGGTAAATCTGATAACTCTAGTAATGATAAATAAATATAAGTGTCATGATTGCATTTTTAAAGCGGTATTAATTAAGATTTCTATTTGACAAGTGCGCAAAATTTTGTAAGTTTTTCCCGTTAAATTTTACAGGATTGTCTGGTTATTTAATCCATTTTTACATGTGAAGTGCTTTTCACGCAAAGGAGTATTAAAAAAATGAGATTAGTGTTACAAACTATTCTAATTGCCATCCTTTTATG
>JAUZPB010000180.1 GCA_030706145.1 Bacteroidota bacterium | reverse complement strand
GATATTACATTCGGTATTTCTTTTATAATAAACCTGTTGCTCGTTGTCATTCCAGGCTTAAGAATACTGCTTCTTCCTTTAATTGATACTGTGATCTCAAAGATCTTTATATTTGGACTTCCTTCTTTGTTCTTGCCAAGTGAGGCCACATCTGCAATTTCTCCATCAAAAACACTATCGGGAAAGGCATCAAGTTTAACTTTGACAGGAAGCCCCTTCTTTATTTTACTTATATCGACTTCATTAACAAATGTTAGACTTTCCATCTTCGAAAGGTCAGGCAATGTAACAATTGGCCAGCCCGGATAAGCAATATCACCAATTGCAAACTTTCTCCCTCCGTTTGACCAATTGTTTTCATAGACGACTAGCCCGTCAATGGGAGATTTTAATGACAGCATATCAAGATCATTCTTTGCTCTTTCAAGATCTGCTCTTCTTTGTTTTATTTCAATTTCAGTCCTGCTTTTTTCAGATTGCTGAATGATTTTCTTTGACTCTATATCCTTCTTTGTCCTTGCAAATGCTAATTCATCTTTTTGATGATCCAGTTTTGCTTGCCGCTGTTTGACTTCAGCTTCAAATTTCATTTGCTCTAATGATAGTTTTGAAAGCTCATATGTTAGCTCTGCACTCTTTATATCAGATTCCATCTGTGCATCCTGACTTTTATGGCTTGCCGAGAGCTTTTCTTTATCCGATAGAGCGATCTCAAGCCTTGATTCAGATTCTTTCAGATTATTGAATGCATCTGTGGGATCAAATTTTACTACATCCGAACCCGATTTAACATATGTCCCTTCTGGTACAAGAAAAACAATTTTCGTGTTTCCTTTTACACGCGGGGCAACTATGCTAACTGAGTTTTTTGCTCTTATCTCTCCACTTTCTGTAATTGAAACAAGAAAGTTCCCTCGTTTTATCTTATATAAAGGGATCATTGTTTCAGTGCTACGGAATGGATTGATGATAAGAAGTATTACAATTAATAATGCAAAAAGTCCAAGCGACCATTGAGTGGCTTTTTTCTTTAGGATTTCCTTAAGCTTATTATTTGTGATAAAGAGTTTTTTGCGAGGCGGTACTGCATTTGACTCCTTTTTGTTCTGGGGCTGTTCAACAAGATGGGATGAGGGATTTTCGAACATTATGAACCCTTATATTTATTCAACATTAGCTTTTTTTATGCTTTCAGCAATTAAAGGTCAAAGAAAATCAAAAAAGGAATTTTTTAGAGAAATATTTTAGTGATACTTATATAGTAAGATGCACAAACAATGTAAATGTTACCATTTGCCGTAAAATAAATGGCTTTAGGATTTAATATTTATTTGGGTGAATTATTAAATAATTTGTACCTTCGTCTAAAGAATGCAAATTAAAATGAATTTGAAGTCCGATATTTAACGATTGAACCTACTTTTGTCAATACATTTTTAAATTATTTTTTCAAATCCGCAAAGAAAGGAATCTTTTTGAGTTGTTTGTTTGTCAAAACCTATATTATTTTTCTTTCTGTATTTGTATATATAAAATAACAAATAGAGCTGATGTTATGCTAAAATTTGGTGAATAAAAATTACATCAAAGCTGTAGTGTTAAATTTGTATATTTGAATTCGTAATTTTTCTAAAATCTTTAAGTTTGAAGTCTTTTAACAATATGAAAAATTTTAAGATCATATATTTATTATTGATATTTGTCTTTGCCGGAATAGTAAAAGCTCAGGATGGACTTATTAGAACATATTATACTAATAATCATATGGAATCAGCTATTTATTATGCTAATGATGTCCTGCATGGAACAGCAAGGTGGTTTTATGAGAATGGAGTTCTAAAAGAGGAAAAGAACTATCTGATGGGGAAACTTAACGGATGGATAAAAACCTATTATGAAAACAGTGCACCGAAACAGGAGCTATTCATTAAAGACGGTAAGCGTGATGGAATTGAACGTGAATATTATAATAACGGAGGCTTAAAGGCCGTCCGTATCTATAGTGAAGGGATCCTTAAGGAAAAAAGAGAGTATGAGTACGATTCAACCTTAAAACCTCCTACAATTGATGGAAAGACTAATGACTTTCTTATGAAAGGATATGTCCCGAAGACAGAAAAGGATATGTCCGGAGCTGAGAAAATCATAGCCAATAAAAGTGGAATTAACAATGGAGAAGAATTCCTAACAGTTGCAGAGGAGTACCCTAAGCCTATTGGTGGACTCGAGGCTATACAATCTAAACTTGTCACTCCTAATAATGTAAAAGAAAAATTAAAGGGAGTTGTAGTTGTAAGAGCCTATATCGATGACCATGGTTATGTAAAAATGACTGAAATTGCTAAAGGTCTCGGTGGCGGCTATGACGAAGCAGCTATTGATGCAGTACAGCACACTACTTTCCAGCCTGGTAAACTTGATGGAAAACCTGTAAATGTTCAGATAACAATTCCTGTATCCTTTTGATAAACTGAAAAGTTTGCTTTTGTAAATATCTGCTGCTGTTTTATTAACCGTTATTATAAAATTAGTTTTTCCCGCCGTCTATGATAATATAGGCGGCTTTTTTATTGCCTTCTAAAACTAGTCCATCCATTTAAAGATTAAGTGTATTAAATGGAGAATTCCTGCCAGAATATATCAATTTGAGACACTGATCTCTGACATGCACCTTAAAAAAACTTCTACAAACAATGAATTTCCTTATGGCATTCATTTTGTATCTATTGGTGACCTTTTATTTCAAACATACGGTGTAAAAAAATGTTCAGAGATTCATTCTACGAAAGTAAAATTCTTAATTCTTTAATTTTTCCAATTCTTGACTCAAGCGAGATTGGTTTTAGTATTGTCGATGGTTCAGGCAAAATTCTAGAAGTTAATGAAGCTTTCTGCGAGTTATTTGGTTATGAACGCAGTGAAGTTGTCGGCTTTGATTATTCCCGCGTGGTTATGGAAGAAAACCAGGAATACTCAAAAAGGAATCATGAAGATTTCATGGAAAATGGTTTCTATGACAAAAGAGAAGTCCTTTTAAGACATAAAGATGGCAGGTTTTTCTTTGCTCAGTTCATCGATATAAAATTCAATGATGAGAAAGGAAATATTTACAGAGCAACAACTTACACCGATGTAACTGAAAGAAAGCATAATGAGTTAGTTCATTCAGTCCTTTTGAAAATTCCACAGATTGCAGATGTTTCCGAATCAATGGAAACTATGTTCAGAAATATTCACGCTTCAATTGAGCAGTTGATGCCGGCCTTCAATTTCTATATTGCTCTTTATGACGAAGAAACCGATAAGCTCTCTTATCCTTACTTTTCAAATGAGTTTGATTATGAAGATAGTGAAATGATGAATAAAGGTTCATATGACCTGATAACAAACTATATTTTGAAGAATGGCAAATCAGTTTTATTTAATGATAAAAAGCTTGAAAACATATTCGGAAACAACACTCTTTGTTCATCTGCAAGTCAAGAAGACGGCACATCAAAAGGACAAAATCCTAAACCTCAGGCTGTACTCGGAGCTGTTTTAAGGATAAAAGATGCTCCGGCTGGCGTAATTACACTTATTGACTTCAACAAAAGTGATGTTTTTAATAAATGCCATCAAAGTACTATCGAAAAAGTTGCAGAACAGCTTTCTTTGGTACTTGAAAGAAAAAAATATGAAGAGCAGCTGATCATAAGTATGGAAAAAGCAGAAGAATCTAACAGGATTAAATCTGCATTCCTTACACAAATGTCACATGAAATAAGGACTCCAATAAATACAATACTTTCTTTTACATGGCTCTTAAAAGAGAAGTTTGGCGATAGTTCTGATTCTGATGCAAAAGACTTCTTTACGATCATCGAAGGCGGGGCTAAACGTCTGGTAAGGACAATAGATCTTATACTTAACATGTCACAGCTTCAGAATGAGACAATAGAGGTAAAACCTGTTGAATTTGATATGGCTGAAAATGTGTTAAAACCTTTGGTCAAAGAAGCTGGGCAGATAGCTTCAAGAAAGAATATTAAAATATCATTTGTTAATAAAGCTTCCTCACAAAAAATTATTGGCGATGAGGTAACAATTAGCCAGATATTTGAACAGCTTATTGATAATGCAATTAAATATACACCACAAGGATGTGTTGAAATAACACAGTACTTGGATAATGACTCTAATATGTGTGTAAAGGTAAAGGATTCTGGAATTGGTATCTCACAAGAGTACTTACCACAACTCTTTACAATGTTTTCACAAGAGGAGATGGGTTATACAAGAAAATATGATGGTAATGGTCTCGGTTTAGCATTAGTAAAAAGACTTGCAGAGCTGAATAAGGCACGAGTCAAAGTTGAAAGTGAAAAGGGAAAAGGTTCTTCTTTCACCGTAATTTTCAATCAGGCTCAATAGATCTTAGAAAAATCTTAAAAAATCAGGGGGAAAAGTAGATTTGGTTTCTGCTTTTCCCCCTTTTTTTTAGTCGATTCACCTACGTTTTTCCCTATTTTACCTATAAAATTTGCTTTCATGCCTGATCAACTTTATATTGCTGAAACTAAACGGCGTTACTTGCCGTATAAAGAAGTAAATTTTAGTTTAATCTGTGATATGGAATTTTTATAATGCTTCAGTCAATTTATTCCTTTTTTTCAGACTTTGTTAGAAATTTTCGTTTTGTTGATCTGATAGATATACTGTTTGTATCTGTATTTTTATACATCTTTATAAATTGGTTCCGCAAAAGTGCTTCACGAAAGATAATTTTTACGGCTATAGCTTTTGTTTCGGTGTACATACTAGCAAGAATTCTGGGACTATATCTTACCGAGTTAGTAATAAACATCTTAGCTGTTTTTATTATTCTTGGCTTCATTATTGTCTTTCAATCAGATATAAGGCGTCTTGCTTATGTGATTGGTGCATGGAATATTTCGAAGTGGAAAGATAGAAATAAGACTTTTAACAATAGAGTCATTGATGTTCTAGTTGAAAGTGTAACAAAAATGGCGGAAAAAAGAACAGGTGCAATAATTGTCCTAAGAGGAAATGAGCCCTGGGAACAGTGTACCACCGGTGGAATCCCGCTTAACGGATCTGTTAGCCATAATCTTCTTTACAGCATCTTTAGTACAGCTTCTCCAGGGCACGATGGTGCAGTTCTTCTGGAGGATGATAAGATAATAAAGTTTGGCGTGCACCTTCCATTATCAAAGAACCTGGCTGAAATTGGCCAGGGCGGCACAAGACACGCCGCTTCCCTGGGTTTATCAGAACAGTGTGATGCTTTGGTTATTGTAGTTTCCGAAGAAAGGGGAACAATAAAAATTGCAAGGGATGGGAAATTTACTCCCATTAACTCCGCTGCACAGCTAAAGGAAGCTTTGGATGAATACTGGCATAAGTACTACGCAAAACAAAAGGAGGCTCTTACTGGCTTTTATAAAAGTGGGAAAATAAATACGGCTCTTCTTTCTGTTGCTTTAGCTACAGTTTTATGGCTCATTTTTGCTTACCAGTCGGAAAGCGTCTTTAGAACTTTTACAGTCCCTATTGAATTCAGGAACCTCAATCCCAAACTTATACTTGAAGAACCGGTCCCGACAGATTGCAGGGTTACTCTTTCTGGTTCTGAGCAGGGCTTTAGAATGCTTCGCCCATCTGATCTTGTTGTTTCTCTCGATATAGACAAATTAGAAAAGGGAGAAAACGAAACAATGATCTCAAAAGAAAATATAAAACTTCCATCGGGAGTAAGATTATATAATGTTGAGCCAAAGTCTGTAAGGATCTATGCTGCTGCCTTAAGATACATTAATGCACCTGTCAGGGTTCAGACCACGGGTAGGTTACCTGGAAATTTGAGATTGCAGGGTTTAGTCCCTGAGGTTCAGGTTGTAACTCTTAGAATACCTGAAAAGGGAAACTACGAGCAGAGGACAGTTTATACTGAACCTTTAGATTTATCAAGCGTTACTTCTTCCTCAAAAGTGAGTCTTAGGCTTATGCCTCCTAGAAACTCAAGGCTTTTGCCTGAGCAGAACTCAGAGATAAATGTTAGAGTAATAGTGTCAAAATAATTGTATCAACTTTGTTGCTTGTAACTAAAACTTTGAATCTAAATCATTTGTTTGTTTTTATGTAATACCATTTTATTCAAAGTTTAATAATTAGATTACTAAGGTGCTCATTGATTTCAGCAAATGTCTTTATCTTAACTTTTGACTGGCAGGATATTAACGGGAAAAATGTACTGAGATTTCAGGGGACAACAGAAGACCATAGATCTGTTGAAATTGTAATAAATAATGTTCGTCCTGTCTTTTTTATAGATAGATCAGTTGAACAGTCAGAGCTGAATTTCCGCCATGAGAGGAAAAATCTTGAAATGAGATGCTTCAATGGTAATCTTGTCGATGCTCTGTATTTTAGAACTCAAAGAGAGCTAAAACTTGCCTCAGAAGAGCTTTTCAGGCGTAATATAACAACTTATGAGAGTGACCTGGATCCTGCTAGAAGATTTCTGATGGAGAGATTTATTAATGCCCAGATGCAGGTAACAGGGGAACCAGAGGTAAGGGAAGAAGTACTTGTTTTTACCAACCCAAAGGTAAAGCCTTGCGACTATTACCCTGAATTATCACTCCTTTCAATGGATATCGAAACTGGCCGCAATAATACAATACTTTACTCGATTGCTGTTCATTTTACTATGGGAAAGGAAGAAAAAAAAGCAGTCTTTCTGCTTGGAAAACCCTCTGAACCCCTTCCTGATTATGTTGAGACCTTTTCTTCTGAAAAAGAAGTAATTGAAGCTTTCTTAAATTACTTTAAGATTTGCGATCCGGATATTATCATTGGCTGGCATGTGATTGGTTTTGACCTGATGTTCATTGAAGAGAGGTGTAAACAGCTTAAAATAACTTTTGACCTTTCAAGATGCACAGGTAAAATGACCTTTGGAACAAGAAGAATGGGTGGGTATTATTCATCTATCCCGGGCAGAGTTGTAATCGATGGCCCGCCGGCTTTAAGAAGCTCTTTTTATTCATTTGAGGACTTTAGGCTAGAGACAGTTGCACAGGAATTGTTAAAGACTGGAAAAACAATTACACCTGAACAGGATAAACTAAAAGAAATAGAATATCTTTTTAAAAACGATAAAAAGAGATTTGCCGAGTACAACCTGCAGGATTGTATACTTGTTACAGATATATTCAGAAAGACCGGGCTAATTGACCTTTCAATAAAAAGAGCCAAGATATCCGGATTACTTCTGGATGAATTAGGCATGATGACGCTTGCTTTTGATCATTTCTACCTGCCTCATATTCATAGAAAAGGCTATGTCGCCCCGGATCTGAGGAATATCGATGTTTCCAGACAATCTCCAGGCGGATATGTTATTGAACCAAAGCCTGGAATATATGAAAATGTGGTAGTCCTGGATTTTAAGAGTCTGTATCCTTCAATTATCAGGACCTTTAAGATAGGACCTCTTTCTTACGTCCTGGCAAATGAAAATCCGGTTACTACACCAGGGGGCTATAAATTTTCAAAAAATACACATTTCCTTGCTGATTTTATCGGGGAGCTGATGGAGAGAAGATCGGAGGCCAAGAAAAAAGGCGACAGACACCTCTCTCAGGCAATTAAAATACTGATGAATAGCTTCTATGGAGTTATGGGTTCTAGCGGATGCAGGTTCTATAAGGCCGACCTTGCTTCTGCCATTACAACGACTGGACATTGGTTACTT
>JAUZPB010000018.1 GCA_030706145.1 Bacteroidota bacterium | reverse complement strand
ATAGTAATTGGCTGGCCAGTAGCAAAGACAAAATTTACTCCCAGGAGCCACTTAGATGAGTGTTCATTAGTTGCGCTCTCATCTTTTATTTCGTCAAAGAATGCATTAATATCAATATTTGACATCAGATTCATAGTAGAAGATCTGTCGTGGCGTGGGACAAAAGACCTATCCATATTTATTCCATCTACTTTATATTCAGTTCTCGAAAGAGAATAACCTATCCAGCCAGTTATTGCGCCATCATCTTTTCGTATCAGGAGTTCGACCCCAAGAGAATTACCATTGCCGTGGTCTAACAGGCCTTTTGAATTATTGTAAACCGGGTTATTCTGTTCATCAAATCTGCCAGCTTTAATATCTGCAAGGAAATTTTGATTATAAGAATAAATATCATTATATGTTTTGTAATACCCTTCTAATTCAAACTCGTATATCTGACTGATCTCTTTTTGGAATCCAAGAATATAGTGGCATGAACTTGATCCCTTATAGTTTTCATCTGAAGTTAGCCAAATGCTTGTCAGTACACCTCTTGGCATCCTATGAACATACTGGTGGAAAATGCCTGTTGAAAACTTCAGGTCTGTAGTTTCAGTAAGCCTGTATTTAATTGAAAATCTAGGGTCAAAATCTTTATAGTCTTTATCTGAATGAAAGTAATCTGCGCGAAGGCCAGTTTCAATATCCCAGAGGTCAGATGGTTTCCAGTTAGCAGTAACATATGAAGTATAAAGAGTTCTTCTTTTACTAACATCCACCTTTCCATCCTGAAAATCATCCTTTAACAGGCCATCAATGTTCTTTTGTTCAAAACCGAATTTAAGATTGAAATACTTTGACATATAGTATTCCAAGCTCCCCTTGAATGTCAGGTCGTTAATAACATTTTCCTCTTTGACCTTTGCTTCTTCGAAATTAAAATAAGATCTGAAATGGCTAGCAGTAATCCAGAAATTGGCAAAGAGTTCCGGATTAAAAATTGTTTTCCAGTTCAAACTCCCCGTAGTATTTCCCCAGTCGAGCTGGAAGCCGATAGGATTTTCAGCTTTCTTATCAAACTTATAGTCAAGCTTATCTTGCCCGCCATAGAAACTTGCAATTAGTTTATTCTTTGGGCTGATATCGAAGAAAGCCTTAAGATTTCCATCATAGAAATAATAGTCAGGGATTTCGTCCACAAACTCTGCTACTGTCTTATCAAGGTAAGTTCTTCTAATCGAGCCAGAGATAGAGCCAAATGAGCCCAAAGGCATCTGAAGAGTAGTTGAAGCAGCTAAGAGGCTAATACTAGCATCACCCTGAAAGTGGTTTCTATTTCCATCAAGATTAGTAACATTCAATATAGATGAAAGTCTTCCACCATATTCTGCACTAAAACCGCCTTTAGAAAGTTCGACTTTTTTAATTGCATTTGTATTAAAAGTTGAGAATAAGCCAAAGGCGTGTTCTGGATTATATACATCAGTGCCATCAATTAAATAAAGATTTTGGTCAGGTGTACCACCTCTAATATAAAGAGCACTTGAAAAGTCAGAAAGAGATTGTATACCAGGCAAAGTTTGCAGTGAACGTAGTAAATCAGCCTCAATAACTCTGGGGACATTATTGATTTGTTTTGAACTTAGTTCAATCTTTGATACTGGTTTTGAAAATAACTTATCAATTGTTCTAACTGAGTCAGCGGCAATAACAATTTCTTTGGTTTGAAGGGCATCAAGTTCCAGCTTAATCTTTAGTATATTGTTTTCTTTTGAAACTTTAAGTTTTATTTGTTGTGACTTATAACCAAGATAACTGATATTAAGAATCTGATTTCCAAATGGGACATTGGGAATTGCAAAATAGCCACTCAAGTTTGTAGTTGTTCCAATTCCAAGATCCTCAAAATGGACATTTGCGCCAATGAGGGCCTCGCCGTTTGCATTATCGTAAACAAAACCACTGACAGTACCAGAAGGATTTTTTTGAGCCATAATCTGAATGCTGCAACATACAATGATCAGAATGATACTCATAAAGAATCTTTGCATTATCTCTCCATTTGTTTTAAAAACTTCATAAATTTAGGTCAATAAATAATGAACTTATTAGTTACTAAGTAGTCTAAATCGGTAAATTGAGGATAATAACCGGTAAAAGAATGATGTTTTACTGTGTAACTTTTTGCTAAGGAAGAAAAACCTAAAAAAAGGAAGGTAAAGATAGCAATAAAAGCCTGATTACCAAAGCATTCAGAGAGTACATAAGCCGGTTATTAAGAACAATAGTTTAGATTACCAAATAATTTTTTAACTCAAATACTGGGAGTAAATTGGAAGATTCACATTCTCCTGAAAAAGTAATTGAAGTTCAGGGACTAACAAAACAATTCAAGGATGTACTAGCTGTAAACAACCTAGATCTTAATGTCTATAAAGGAGATGTCTTTGGATTTCTTGGACCAAATGGGGCCGGGAAAAGCACGACAATAAGAATGTTATTATCCTTGATAAAGCCAACAAGCGGTTCAATTAGGATATTTGGAAAGCCGCTTGATAAAGATAGAAAAGAGATATTGAGAAAAATAGGAGCAATTGTTGAAAAACCAGATTTCTATCTTTATCTGCCAGCATATAAGAACCTAGAGATCTTAGGTAAGATCTCAGGGACCGATGTTTCGCATAAAAGAATAATGGAAATTCTTGAGTTAGTAGGTTTAGAGAAGCGATATAAGAGTAAAGTCAAGACATTCTCACATGGAATGAAGCAGCGTTTGGGAATAGCACAGGCATTGCTGCATGACCCGGATTTGATTATTCTTGATGAACCTACAACGGGTCTAGATCCACAAGGGATGAAAGAAATTAGGGACCTAATAATACATCTTAGTAAAGACAGAGGGAAGACAATATTTCTTTCATCACACATTCTTCCTGAAGTGGAGCTTGTTGCAAACAGAATGATCATTATTAGCAAAGGTACAACAAAAGTCGAAGGAACGGTATCGGGACTACTAAATTCCGACAAGTTAAAAGTAACGGTGCAAGTAGATAATAAAGAACTGGCGGCCAATCTGATAAATAATTCTTCATGGAAGGAAAAGCTAACAGGAATGGTTAATTCGGACCTGTTTTTCAGTCTAAAAAAGGATGAGATCTCTGAACTAAATAAGTATCTTGTTCAAAACAACGTGTTAGTTAGTGGTCTTATTCCCATGCGTTCTCTAGAGGATTATTTTCTTGCTATTACTGAGGGGAAAGAATAATGATAAAACTTATATCTATTGAACTATATAAAATTTTCAGTAAATGGAGAACCTACATAGGGTTTATTGCTATTGGGTTATTAGTACCACTAATTCATTACGCATTTTTTATGGCCGGAGAAAAAGGAGCTTCATTTGCCCTTCGAAACCTTGGCGATCAATTTGTGTACACGGGTAATTTGCTCAATGGTTATTTTATCTCAAATTTCATTTTGCAGAGTTTATTTGTTCATATTCCATTTTTAATAGTTTTAGTAGGTGGCGACCTTCTAGCCGGAGAAGCAACCGGAGGAACATACAGGATGCTTGTTACAAGACCTGTATCTCGCTTTCAGATTGTCACCTCCAAATTCATAGCCGGGATCATCTATACGGCGCTGCTTATTTTTTGGTTAGCTATTATGAGCCTAGGTTTGGGACTACTTCTTTTTGGAAGTGGACCACTAATTACAGTAAGAAGCAAAATAATCATATTTGCCTCTGATGACATTTTTTGGCGCTTTATATGTGCCTATGGGATTGCAATATTAAATATGTCTGTTGTTACATCTTTGGCATTTTTATTCTCATCATTTGTTCAGAATGCAATTGGACCAATAGTTACGACTATGGCAATAATTATTATATTTCTTATTGTATCTGTTATACCCATTGATTTTTTTGAATCGTTGAAACCATACCTTTTCACAAATTATTTTGGTGGCTGGAATTCCTTCTTCAATGATCCCATTGATAAACAAAAACTAATAAAGGATTCAATGGTACTTCTAGCACATATCGTAGGTTTCTATGGGCTAGCTTTATTAATATTTCAGAAAAAAGACATTTTAAGTTAGGTGAAAATCATGACAAGATTACTATTCATTATTATCATCAGTATAACTTCATTATTTGCCCAAAACAATGATCCTAATAAGATAATAAACCGGGTAAGAGAAAAGTTTAAAAAAGTTCAGGACTATGAAGCTAACGCACATATTAAAGTTGATGTTAATTTTCTCAAAGTTCCTGATATGAATGCAAAGATCTATTTTAAGCAACCCGATAAAGTAAAAATGAATGCAGAGGGTTTTGCAATGCTGCCAAAACAGGTCTTTAATTTTTCACCAGAGAAGATGTTTAAGAGTGGTTTTAATGCCATCTTTGTAAAAAACGATAAATTTAATAGTATACCTGTATCAGTTATAAAAGTTATACCAAGTGACGATAACAGTGATGTCGCTCTTTATACTCTATGGATCGATACAGGAAATAATGTAATAACAAAGATAGAATCCACGAATAAAAAAGGTGGTTCATTTCAGGCTGAGTTCTACTATGACAAAAATCCCGCGTTCCCGTTACCTAATCATATCAAATTTAGTTTTGATGTTCCAAAGGTCAATATGCCTAGAGGCATGAGAAATGATCCGGATGAAAGAGTAAAAGAGTCTCAAAACTCTAAGAACCATTCATCTGAACAAGGGACAGTAAACATTAGTTACTCAAATTATGTAGTAAATAAAGGCATCCCGGATAGTTTTTTTAAAGATGAAAATAAGAAGAAGAAATAATACTCAAAAGCATAAGAATTAAATTAAAAGTACCTTAAAATGGAAATCATTTTAAGGTACTTCTGGTAAATTACCAGATAAATTAATGAATTCAATTTTAATAAAAATCATTATTTCCAATCATTAGATCACGCCTTATATTAGATTTCAGAAAAAACTTATTTAATCAATAATTTTGCCGGTAATATGAGGCTTTTCGCCGATTTTTTCTAAAAATTAGCTTAAAGCTTTATATTTTTGTAATAAGAAATAATATTTAATTCAATGAGGGATCTAAAGATGGAAGAAGTTAAAAGGAAAACAGGGAAAAGGTTAGTGCTAGGAACTATTATTATAATCCTGGGTTGTTTGCTCCTGTTATCCAACCTAGGCATAATTGATTTTTCAATTGGAAGAATGCTTTTCTCCTGGCCTATGTTCCTGGTAGTCATTGGAGCCATTGTCTTCATTAATTCAAATGACAGGGCAGGCTTAATAATTATGCTTATAGGAATAATCTTCCTCATATCAAAGTACTTCTTTTTTAATATCTGGACACTATGGCCTGCATTGCTTATTATTTTGGGACTATATATACTTTTTAATGTCAGGAGAGATCCGAGGATTCATCTGAGTGAAAAGATTAGAAAACGGTTTGATAAAAACGATAACGAAACAGGTGAAGATTATATTGATGATATTGCAATATTCAGCGGCAGCAAAAAATATATTACTTCGAAAAATTTCCGTGGCGGAAAAATAACTGCGATATTCGGTGGTTCTGAGATCGATCTTGGAGATAGCGGCCTGGCTGAGGGCAATAATATACTAGATGTACTAACAATTTTTGGCGGAACTGAAATTTATGTTCCAAGGGACTGGAAAGTAATTCTCGATATAACACCAATATTTGGTGGTTTTTCTGACAAAAGGCGAAGAGACCCTAATCAGGTAGTAGATCAAGACAGAACGCTTGTAATAAAAGGCTCTGCCATTTTTGGTGGCGGTGAAATAAAAAATGCATAATATTAGTAGAAACAATGAATAACCCTTTAACTAAACTCCCCAGTTTTATAGTTTATCTAGCTATCTGGGTAGTATTTATAATAATTGACTATGCTTTTTTTACAGGAACCTTTAGGCTTGAGGCCAGATACGTTTTATTAGATTCAATAATAAGCTGGTTTATTTTTCTTTGGTTAGGACTAGGATTTTGGTTTCCTGCAAAATTCATGTCTTTGGACGAAAATTCTCTTGTAAAGATACTATTACAACATTTTTGTGCTGCAATTGCCGCTTCACTTATATGGGTTAGTCTTACATACTTTATCCTGGTTCTTCTTTGGGGGGTTAGTGTTGAATATAAAATGTTTGTTGATGGCTCTTTGATATGGAGACTGCTTTCGGGTATTTTTCTATATATAGTAATTGTTTCGCTCTATTATATATACATATATTACAGCAACTTCCAGAGCAAGCTCGTAAAAGAATCTGAATTAAGGGCTTTGATAAAGGAAGCTGAATTAAGGACATTAAAGTATCAGATCAATCCTCATTTTATATTTAACAGTTTAAACTCAATTAGTTCACTAACAATGATAAACCCTGATAAAGCACGTGAGATGACAATAAAACTTTCAGGGTATTTAAGAGCAACACTAGCAAATAATGAAAAGCAGTTTAATTACTTAGGCGAAGAGCTTGAGAACTGCAGGCTTTACCTAGATATAGAAAAAATTAGATTTGAAAATAAGTTTGAATATATAGAGAGCATTCCTGAAGAATGTAAAAAGCTTCAGGTCCCTAACATGATCCTTCAGCCACTATTTGAAAATGCTATAAAGCATGGGGTATATGAGGCTCTGGACAAAATAATAATAAGCTTAAAGTGCAGCATAAAAGACCAATACTTGAATATAAGAGTGGAAAATGATTTTGATACGGAAAGCATTTCTAGGCGAGGTCAAAGAATAGGATTAAATAACATAAAAGAAAGGTTAAGACTTATTTATAATCAGGATAATCTTCTTGTTGTAAATAACACAGCAACAAATGGCAATAATGGGTCTGAAAGTAAAGGATTATTTTCAGTAAGTATTTTTATTCCGATCGACAATACCAATTTAAGCCGGATAAATGATGGAAAAAGTTAAAGCAATAATAATCGATGATGAATCTCTTGCAAGAGAGATCATAAAGAAATATTTATCTACAAATGATAAAGTTGAACTAATATCTGAATGTTCAAATGGTTTTGAGGGCTTAAAAGCCATAAACGAGAAAAAGCCTGATATAGTATTTCTGGATATTCAAATGCCCAAGATAACCGGTTTTGAAATGCTGGAATTAATTGAGGAAATGCCCGTAGTTATTTTTACTACAGCCTACGATCAGTTTGCTTTGAAGGCTTTTGAAGTAAATGCAACAGATTACCTGTTAAAGCCATTTTCTTTAGAAAGGTTCAATGAAGCTCTCGAGAAAGCTTTATTTCTTTTAAAAGATAAAAAAAGTTCAAAAGAAAATGTTGAAAAGTTAATAGGCCAAATTGACAAGAAAGAAGAATTTCTAGAAAGGATTGTAGTAAAAACCGGATCGAAAATATCGATTATTCCTGTTGAAAACCTTAGATGGCTTGAAGCACAGGATGATTACGTAATGATGCATACAAGCGAAGGGAAATTCTTAAAACAAAAGACAATGAAATACTTTGAGGATCACTTAAATCCAGAAGATTTTATTCGCATACATAGGTCATATATTGTAAAGCTTAGTCAGATCAAGCAAATTGAACTTTTTGAAAAAGAGTCATACCATGTTATATTAAATGATGGCTCGAGTCTTCCGGTAAGTAAAAATGGATATGCAAAATTAAAAGAGATCTTCAATTAGATTTTTTAGGGGGCAGTCTTACTGCCCTCCAAAAAAAAAAAAATTTCTACCTTAAGATCATAAGTTTCTTAGATTCTCTGAACTCCGGAGTCTGAAGTAAATAAATATAGACTCCACTTTTAAGCTGGGAAGCATCGAAATGAACTTTATAGTGCCCAGCATTTTGTATTTTATTTACAAGAGTTTTAACCTCGCGTCCCAGCATATCATAAATCTTTAATTCAACCTGTGATGATTTTGCAAGGCTATAGTTAATAGTAGTTGATGGATTAAATGGGTTTGGATAATTCTGTTCCAGAGAGTACTGCTCTGGCCTATTATCAGAATCCAAAATTGACGTAGTACGGTTGATAATTGTATTATATTTAGAGCGGGCAAGTTTTATTACTTTTTTGAGACTTTGTATATCATCTGAAGCAGCTATTGCAAAGGCAACTTCTAATGTATCATTTGCAATAATATTATGAGGTCCAGAAGAAATCACAAAAGAAACATCTGTATTTTCCGCCCGTTTTTTTCTTGTACCATTAGTTAAGGTCAGCCATTTTTCCTGATTTGTAAAACCACCACTACCAGCATACACACCAACTCCACCATCACCGCCACTATTATTAATGGCGTAATAATTACAAGCATCATCTGAAATCAATGCACATCCAACATGTGTAGCGGGATTTCCACCAATCTTAAAAACATATCCCAGTTTCTCTTCATCATCAAAAGCTGCAACATCAGAGTTTGGTGCTTCTGTTGAAACCATCCAATCAAGGTAAAGTCCAGCATAAAAATTACTGATATCTACATTACTTTTATTATGCATTCTATAGTGAAGAATAATAAAGTCATTATAAGGTTCACTCACCCATGAATAACTTGAAAGGGATGTTTCAAGACCATATTTCTTATCACCGGCCCCATCGTCATTAAAGACAGTCAGACCTTCAAAATCAGCCTTCTGCGAATTATTACTGATTATAAATGGCTTTATCATTTTAAAAGCTGAGTCCTCTTCCGAAATGCCTCGTGCAACGTCTGAAATTCTGCCGGCCGAATTCCCAAACATTAAAGCTCCTTCATAGAGTAGATTATCCCCATTTTTATAATGAAAGCCTACACCCTGAGTGTTTTGCCAAAAATCATTAAACCCGAGTTTACCAGCACTTGTAATAGTAAGGGCAATCTTTCCTGAAGATTGAGTTTGATAGGTTTGATTTACTACAATACTATCCCACTGATAATCATTATAGTCACCAGAAGAATATTTTAATAAAAAGGTAATAGTAGCATTTTCAGGTGTGTTAGGTTTTATCTTTATAGTAAATTTATTATTAAAATTATCAAATGAATCCAGCTTTGCAACCGAAGAGGCAATAAAGCTTCCATTTTGAATTACAACATTTGTATCTCGAGTTTCCAAAGAAATTTTCATTGATTCAAAAGAGTTAAGGACGTTAAGAAATTTTGCTCCAATTGATATTGTTTCACCTCGTTCAAAAACTCCATCTGAATTACCTCCAGGGGTATCATCAGAGACCTTCAGATACTTAAGACGAACGGCTAAAGACTTTTTATTAGATACAGCCTTATAAGCATTAATTCTGCCATAGCCAATAAGGTTCTCGAATCCAGGGTTCAGCTGATCGATCTTATCAGAATTTACTCTTATCTGCTCAGCAATCTGCATATAATTATAGTCTGGGAATTTCGCTTTAACCAGTCCGGCCAAGCCTGCAACCAGAGGTGAAGCCATTGATGTTCCGCTAAAAGTAGCATATGTATCATTGAGCCAAGTAGAATAGATACCTTCACCTGGAGCTGAGAGACAAACGTGGGATCCAAAACTTGAAAATGAAGATAACCTGTCGTCTTTTGAAGTTGAGGCTACAGACAAGACACCTGGATAACAAGCCGGGTAATTTGGTGCATTACTTGAGCTATTTCCAGCAGATGCGACAACTAAAACTCCCTTTGAGAAGGCATAGTCAATTGCTTCCTTACCTGCTTTTGAATATTGGCTGCCTCCCCAGCTGCAATTAATTATTTTCGCTCCATTATCTACAGCATAGACTATTCCCTCAAAGCCATAAACAATATATGCCCGGTCATTAACATCCCTTGTATTATCCACACTTGTTTTTACAGGCATTATCTTACATTTATAGCCAATTGAGGCCACACCAGTTGAATTATTTGTAACAGCAGAAGCAATACCTGCTACATGACTTCCATGATCAGGTCGATCCTCAACAGGATCATTATCTGCAATACCAGTGGTCCCGCCAAAATCCCAGCCTCTAACATCATCAACATAACCATTATGATCATCATCAATACCATTTCCAGGAATCTCCTTATAATTAGTCCATATATTAGCAGCAAGGTCCGGATGGTCCCAATCTACGCCAGTATCAACAATACCAATTACAATAGATGTATCACCTTGAGAGATATCCCATGCTTCTTCGGCCATTATTTTCTTTAGGCTCCATTGATCTATTAGCGATGGATCATTAGGTAAGTAAGATGTTTTATAAACATAGTGCGGCTCAGCCCACAAAACAGCTCCAGATTTTTCAAGGTTCTGTGCAATACTTAATGGATCATCTGCAGATGTATACTTTATTTCAAGAACATTAGACAAAGATGCACGGGTCACAGACTTAGCATTAAAAAAATTCCTTACAGATGAAATTGCACAGTTTTTCATGTTTTGCCTAATCGCATTGGGAATGGAGGCAATACCCGATACTTTAGAAAGATTATTATCTTTAAGCTTTACGACAACAGTATTTGACAAATACATTAGTCCATCTTTCTTAGTAATATTTACTGAGTTACTACTCTGCGCAAAGCCTGCTGTGCATATTGTAAGCAACAGGATTATTTTTCTATATATGTTATTAAGCATTTAATTACTCCACAGTTTATTTCAATATTTCATAATAATTCATATACGCTCCTAATTTGAAACTATTTTAGCAAGATCATCTTATTAGTTTGAACATGACCGTCTGAAACAAGTGAATAAAAGTATAAACCGCTAGACAAACCTCTTCCATCAAATCTTACAGAATATCTTCCCGGAGTTTTTTCTTCATTTACTAATTCAGAGATCTTTTCTCCAATTGAATTATACACTGTCAATTTTACCAAAGCGGTTTTTGATATTTCATAGTTTATTATAGTTGAAGGATTAAATGGGTTTGGATAATTCTGCAAAAGAGTGAATCGATTTACAGTATTTGGGCCGTTATTAACAGATGTTTGATTATTTAGGTTAGTTAGTATTGCCCCGCCATAACCTGCAGCATATGCAACATTAGGACTTATAGAAAAGACAGAATAAAGAGTACTTACAGTTGGCGGATATTCAAAGGACCAGTTTTGACCTCCATCGGTCGTCCTTAAGATCACACAGTAATTAGGGCCAGTAGAACCTTCACCGACTGCATAGCCATTATTAATATCGGGAAAATTTACAGAATGGATTCTTATGCCAGTACTACTGCAATCATAAATAAATGACCAAGTCTTTCCACCATCACTTGTTTTATATATTCCACTAAGAGTTGAAACAAAGCCATTAAGTTCATCTAAAAAATACATGGAAGTTACTGTGCTCTTAAGTGGAAGTTCAGAAAGATAATGCCAATTTTTTCCTCCGTCAGTTGATTCATAAACCAATCCAAATTCACCTAAAGCTAGAACTTTTAAGCTTGAGAAAAATTTCACTTTAAATGGATGGAAAGTTTCTTTAGCCGTTATTTCAGAAAATGGTAGCCATGATAATCCACCATCTGTAGTCTTAAAGACGCTTGCCTTAATTCCTATTGATTCATTTGGAGGGAAAATGGATCCTGTATTTTCGAAACCTAGAATTATTCCATTTTTATCATCGCCAAAATCCATAGCTGATATAAACATATCATTGCCAAAACTGCTATACTTCCATGTATTTCCCCCATCGAAGGTTACCATTGTAAGAGTTGTATCGTTTTGAAAATTATCCAAAGTGGAAAATGGAATTTTAGCAAGTGAGAATTTTGAAGATATTTTTTTGCTGAAGTTATTGGCAATATATCCCTGATTTTCATAGGATGTTCCTAAAACACTAATATGTTTGGGCGATAGCATTTTAACTGTAGTAAATCTTTTATAAAGAGATGGATTTTTCTCAATCCACTCCTTTCCCCCATTTGTAGTCACGACCACAGAACTGCCACCTACAGCTACACCATTTGAGGCATCAATAAACTTAATATCTGAAAGAAAAGAAGTTTTACCATTGGAAAGTTTTATCCAATTGCGGCCTGCATCGGTAGTTTTTAGAATTGTTCCATAGGCGCCAACAATATAACCTGTTGAGTTACTGCAAAATGCAACCTCATTTAGGTCCGGATCATTCCAGTCGAAGGTATATGGGACTGAGTTTTGCCTTGGCAACTGTAGCCAGTTATCACCTGCATCAGTTGTCCTAAGAATCACTCCATAAGTTCCAGTAATTATCCCAACAGTTTCAGTTGCAAAGCTTATAGAGGAGAAAGCTATCATATCGGATATGGATTTGTTCCTTGACTCAGACCAAGTCAAGCCAGCATCAGTTGTCTTGCAAATTGTCTGTCTTCCAACAGCAAAAGCTATATTTTCATTAACAAAGCAAATAGCACCCATTTCCTGGTGTGGAGAAAAAGCAGTTTTCCATGTAATTCCTCCGTCAGTTGTTCTAAAGATTACACCTGAGGTATCTTTGGCGCCACAAGCAAGACCTACTCTATTTTTATTGAAACTTAGAGATTTGACCCAACATCTTTCTGGGAATTGAGAGGTTTTCCATGTATTTCCCTCATCATCAGATCTAATAAGTTTTTGACTTCTTCCAACTGCAACAATTTCTTTTGAGCTGATAAATTTTATATCTTCTACTAAGAAGGCATCGGAAGGATAAACCCTTAGCCAGTTTTCACCGCCGTTTGTAGTCTTAAAAATATCTCCATTTCCGCCTGCGACAATGCCATTATTATCATCAATAAAATCGACTGCGAAAAAATTTCTAATAGTCTGCCAGTCTGGTTTATTCCAGTTCAAGCCACCATTTGTTGATTTAATAATTTTCCCAAATAATCCACAGACAAAAACATTATTATTAGTTGCTTTGATTGCCGTGTTATATTCCCCATCTGGATAAGGGTGTTGAAATTTCCAGCCAGATGGCTGTGAATATGCTAAGCTTGAGAATAAGGCAAAAACAATAAGAGCCTTATTGAATGATAAGTTCATAAATTCTCCTCTCTAATAAATTATTCTGAATTCATAATCCTAATACATTCATGAGAGGAAATACCCTATGGGTCAAAAGAAAAATTTTTAAGTATTTCAGTCTGGAGAATAATTACGCACAAACTTCTCATAAGTTAAAATTCCTTAAGAGACAGATTGTGCTGTCATATGACTAGCTTAAGATAGGGATCAATGTTATAATATCTTTAGAATTGCACTTCTATAAATAGAGTTGGAGTTACACCCAACATAAATACATCGGTAATAAGCAGATTATTGTTTTTCAGATTAATAAATCTATACCAAATATTTTTTCGGTCATAAACATTGAATACAGATATACCACCATTAGCTTTGATAAAAGAATCTGAATAAATATATGAAAGGCTAATATCCATTTGGTGTGAACCTGGGAAACGGTAATTATTGAATTCCTCAGGTTTATAAAGGTATTTCATATCAGTTCCTTCCATAATACCAACTGCTGGAACTGAGTATGGTTTTCCTGAAAAATATCTCCAGGTTGCTGAAAGAATAAAGTCTCCCAGATTTAAGCTTGCAGCCAGATCAAGTTTGTGTGGGCAATCTGTTGAAGACGGGCATTGTTTTTCATGGTTATCCACATAGTATTTACTTTTAGCCTTTGAGTAGCTGTAGCTAATCCAACCTGAAAAAGCTCCAACTTTTTTTCTTAAAATAATATCTATCCCCTTTGCGTTTGCATCGTTTTGAATTGCCAAGGACTGATAATTTCTCTCAGATAACGACCACTCTTGAAGAGATTCCAAAACATTATAGAGTTTTTTGTAATAGAGTTCGACATCGAGTAAAAAGTCATTTAGTTCATATTTAGCGCCTAATATGTAATGTTCAGCAGAAGATGGTTTTACATCGCTTCCATTTGCAGCTATCCAGGAAATTCGCCCCTGTAAAATATTCGAGAAGTCATCTAACTGCATGATATATTGATAATATTTTCCCAATGCCCCTTTAAGAGTAATTCTTTCAGATAAAAGATAATTAACAGACAATCGAGGTTCAAAATCAACATTAGCAGATGGTTCGTATTTGTCAAATCTAACACCAACTGTTGGAATAAGTTTTGAAGAAATTTTCCAGATATCCTGCAGATAGAAAGAAGTCAATCCTTTCTTGTCGTTTTGAAATTTATTTCTCAGATGGACGTCATAGGCCGGAACATATTCCATTTCGAAATTAAAGGAAGTTGAGACCTTTGTATATGAAATACCTGTTTCAATTCTATGAGAGGGATCTACATCCCAGACGTTATCAAGACGAAAAGAGTTATCATTTAATAAATTTGCAGTGGAAAGTCTGTTAATAAAAAAAGTATCAGCAGGTACTTTATTCTGCCATAATTTATTATTGTTTGTTGAATAGTTAGAGCTTGAGAACAAAAAGACACTAAATGCTCTAGGGTCCCATTGCCTAAACCATCTAAAACTAATGCCATCGTTCTTTACCTGAGAGTTTTCGCCAAAGCCAATGGAAGCATCTCTAGAAGTTCCATTTGTCTCGGATCTATCCTTTCCTGTAAAACAACTTATAGAGACTATATTATTGTCAGTTGGAATAAAAGTAACTTTACCAAACAGATCATAAAAGTAGTTATTGTGTTTTTCATCTTCGGAGTTCCTTTGCTGCCTTTCCGGCTCATAGAGCGCAATATTTTGCTGGAAGGAATTAAAGATACGATCATACAGACTTCCAAGTATATAGTCTGAAAAAGAACGTCTTGCTGATAAGAGGACTGATCCTTTACCAAATAAAGGGATTTCCGCCGTACCCTTAAAGCTTAGTTGGTTAGCTCCTAATGTTATATGAGTATTGTTTACATCTCCACTCTTTGAACTGTATTCAATGATACCTGCTACTCTGCCTCCATATTTAGCTGGGAATCCGCCTTTATACACATTTACATCTTTTACAATATCGGGATTAAAAGAGCTGAAGAACCCAAAAGAATGGTTCATATGGTATAAGACAATCCCATCTAGAAGAAGGAGATTTTGCGTGGGAATGCCAGATCGTATATTAAGGCCCGATGAGCCAAAATTACTAGTGTTTATACCCGGCATTAGCTGAAGAGCACGTGATATATCCCTGTCACCAATTACTGGAAGTAGTGAATAATTTTGAGAAGAAAAAGAAAGTCTGCTTGCATCATTGGAAATGTGAAATATATCATATGCTTCAGATTCAACTAAAATAGGGTTATAATTAATTACAGATTCAGTAAGTGTAATAATTACTTTATGAGTTTTATAAAGTAATGTGTTTATGGTAATAGTTTTATTTTGATATCCAATTCTCTTAAGCGAAAGTTCAATATTGGGAGATGGAAGTTTTTGAAGAAAAAAACGGCCTTCAGAATTTGTAACAGAATTGATTAAAGAAGCATTTGCTGAAAGGACAACATAAGGTAGTGGTTCGCCCGTATTCTGATCAACAACAAGCCCTTCAAGGTTGTAATATTTTTTTTCTGAAGATCTATAAATTACTATTTGTTTTTCGTTTGAATATTTGAAATCCAGATTTAGTGGAGTTAATATTTCCTCAAGCGCATTATTTAATGAGATGCCATTAAATTTGCAGGATACTTTCAAATTTTGGATTACATCGTCACTATAAACAAAGGTAACATTTGTCTTGCGATAAATATCCTTCAGGAAACGCTCCAAAGGTTCATTTACAGCGCTAAGAGTAATCTTAAAACTTTCAGAGGTTTGTTGCGGATAATTCAGTGAAACAAGAAGTACAAAAAACAGGCACAAGTATTTTATTTTTCTCAATATACCCCCACTAAAAATAATACTCCCTAGAAATTCCTGTAAGATCCCCTTTTAACTCTCAAACTATTGTGCAAAAGAAGCTAAACATATTTCTTCTACAGAAATGATATTTTATTGATAAATAATAAAAGTATTATTTTCCTTTTTGTACTTAGCATTTAATGATAAAGTAATTGCATTAAGGACATCTTCTATTGGCTGATTATTAGTGAACTGGCCTGTAATGGGTCTGTTTTGCAAAGAACTGTTTTCAATTTTTATATTTATATTATATTGTCTTTGCAGCTCATTTGTAATTTCCTTTAAGGTATTTTTTTCAAAGATCAATGAGTTATTGACCCAGCCATTGATATATTTTGCGTTAACAAAGGCGGGTGAAGTTGGATTCATATTCTTATAACATTCACTCATCTGATCTGCATGAATTGCAACAGAAGAAGAATTACCGATCGACTTAGCATTAAGCAAAACTGTACCTTCTTCAACAACAACGCGTGTTTTCCCCTCGCGTGCTTTTACATCAAACTTTGTCCCGGTAACCTTAATATCAGCATTGTCGGTCAGGACCAAAAACTCGCCTTTATTTTTTAAAACATTAAATAAAGCTTGTCCTTTTAGATATACTATTCTTTTGTCCTTAAAATCCATAACACTAAGCTGGCTACCAGCATTTAGAAAAGCAGTAGATCCATCAGGCAGTATAAGGCTTTTGTGTTCAGAGTACTTAGTCGAATAGAAGATAGTATGATTCTGATTTAATGAATTCAAAAGCACAAATATCCCGATTGATATCAAAAGCAGGACTGCAAATGCATAACTAAAGGCAGGTTTTCTAAATACTTTTAGCTGAAATTGTGAAAAAGGCCTCTTTTTTCTAATCAACGTTTCATACTCAGATTTTGCAGGCTTAACTTCATCTTCTTTTAGCCTATGGCTAAAATCTTGCCAGAACTCTTCAAAATCGGGCATATCTTTTGGTTGCGGTGCTTTTATAGAAGACCATGCCTTTTCCAACTTCATCATATACTGACGGTTTTCTTCCGAATCATTTATCCACATCTCAAGTTTATTCAACTCTTTTGCTGAGATCTCGCCGGATAATTTCCGAATCAGTAAAATATTTAATTCTTTTTTATTCATTTTTTTAACTTTATTTCTTTAATACAAATAAAGGAGCAAAAAACACTATCATGAACTGAAAAATTAATAAAAGCAGCTTTAGAGCATGGATATACTTCTTTCTTAAAAATTTCAAAATTTTGCTCATTCTACTTTCAACAGTCTTTTCGGAGATTCGCAAAATTTCTGCTATTTCTGCATACTTAAATCCCTCAAACTTATTCATCATAAAAACGACTTTAAGGTTCTCCGGAATTTCCAACAGAGCATCATTTATATAATACTCCCATTCCAGAGAAGATGAGGAATTACTTAAAAACCCATCCTGTGGCAAGTCTACTTTATTGTTTCTAAGAAATGTTTTCTTTTTGGAATAATTGATAATAAGGTTATTAGCGGCAGCAAACAAATATGGTTTAATAGGCCTTTCTTCATCAAGGTTATGACGCAGTTTCCAGACATTCAGAAAAAGATCCTGAAGTATGTCTTTTACAGTTTCACTATCTCCTATTCTTCTCCAGATAAATCCATATAGTTGTTTATAATAAATCTCAGAAAGTTCTTTAAAAGCATTATTATCAGAATTTTTAATGGCCTTTAATAATTCCTTTTCATCGATTATTGATCTGTTTTCTGACATTCCTCAAATACCACAAAATTTGCTACATAATTTAGATCATACTATGTTTTTTTGCAAATTATCATTTCGCCTTTAGAAATCATGGTTTTATGCGCAGCTAAGGCTCTAAGAATGGCATATATGTCTACAGCGCTGCACATGGCTACTATTAACCACTATTTACCTAATTATTCACTGTATTTACCTTTCTTCTGGTAATATTTACATTAATTGAAGAAATTCGAAGCAAAAAACTCATTTTTAAGATCTTTTCTTACGGCATCTTTTTTGATGAATTTTCATTGCAGTATTTTCATTATTCTTCCTCTGCTTTTAGTCTATTAAAGAATTATGATTCAAGAGGTGAAAATGTTTTTTAAAAAGGAAAAGAAATACTTTAGTGTTGAAGAAACTGCGGCTATGCTTGGTAAAAGTGTAGGCCAGATTGACCTTTATATCTGGTTAAACAAAATTCCCAATGTTCAGAAAGTAAACGGTACATATTTAATTCCCAAAGAAGAAGTATATATATTACAGGATCAAGCTCTTTCTCCAGATACCGATAGAAATAAGAAAATTTATTGTGATACAGATTCATATGATAATGAATCTTTCAGCTATCTTTAATAATGTTATAATGCTAAGAGTTTTATTTTAATGAACTGGAATGGAAGTAAAAGGCTCTAAGAGAATCCAGTGTTCATGAATGATCCTTTATTCATGAATGATCCGCTGCTCATAGCAAGATGTAAATTTTGGCTTAATTCTCTCATTACTTTTTGATTTGAATAAAGGGGAATATTTTTTATTTTGGACAGAGAAAAATAACCCTTAGAATTTTTCACGAAAGCGGTGGGTATAAAATGAATCTGGACAAAGATCTTCAATCTGTTCAAGAAGTAAGAGAGTTGACAAAAATTGCAAAGGAAGCACAACTCGAGTACAAGCATTATAACCAGGAGCAAGTAGACAAAATAATAAAAGCCATGGCCGAAGCCGGTTACAAAGAAGCCGAGCGGCTAGCAAAATTAGCTTGTGAAGAAAGCGGTTTTGGCAAATTACAGGACAAAAAGACAAAGAATGAATTTAGCACAAAAAATGTCTACGATTCAATAAAGGATCTAAAAACCGTTGGTGTAATTGCAAGTGAGCACAACGGGAAAATCTTAAAGATTGCAGAGCCCATGGGAGTAGTAGCTGCACTTATCCCGTCGACAAATCCTACTTCCACTGCCATGTTTAAGTCCCTAATTTCACTCAAATGCCGTAATGCAATCGTCTGCAGTCCCCATCCGCGAACCACAAAATCCTCGGCAGAAGCCTTAAGAATAATGTCAGAAGCAGCAGAAAAAGCAGGTGCCCCCAAAGGTCTAATTCAGTGCATGAAGAATCCAACGCTTGAGGGAACAGAGTGCTTAATGAAGGACAAGAATATTGCTGTTATTTTAGCTACAGGTAGTACTCCGATGGTAAAGGCTGCATATAGTGCAGGAAAACCAGCCTATGGAGTCGGCTCTGGTAATGTACCGGCATTTATTGAAAGGTCTGCAAATTATAAGAAAGCAATAGCAGATATAATTTACGGGACCACATTTGACAATGGAACATTATGTTCATCTGAACAAGCAATAATTGTAGATCGCCCGTTAAGAGAAAAAGTAATTGAAGAGGCAAAATCGCAGGGTGGATATTTTGTTTGTCCCGAGGAGAAGAAAAAACTATCGGCAGCAATTGCAAACGATGGAAAGTTAAATCCTGAAATTGTTGGCAAATCAGCACACTGGATTGCAAAATATGCAGGATTTTCTGTCCCCGATTCAACTCGTGTACTTATTGCTGAAATTGACAAAGTGGGTAAAGAAGAGCCTTTATCGATGGAAAAGCTCTCACCCATACTAGCATTTTATACAGTAGACGGGTGGCTTGAAGGTTGTCATAGATGTATTGAAATATTAAACTTCGGCGGGGTTGGGCACTCGATGGTCATACATTCAAATGATACTGATATAATAATGAAATTTGCTCTTGAAAAGCCTGCCTTCAGAATCCTAGTAAACACAATAAACTCACTTGGTGCTGTAGGTTACACGACGGCTCTTTCACCCTCACTTACATTAGGGCCAGGTACCTGGGGTGGTTCAATTGTATCGGAAAATGTAACGGCAAAACATTTAATTAATGTAAAGACACTAGCTTTTGAGACACTTCAAATAAATCAGGGTAATTCGCTTAACTCGATCAATTCGCTCAGTTCATCGGTTAGTTTCATGCAGCAAATTGAAGAAAGGCTTCTTGCCCGGGCAGGTAATCCGGCCCTGAATTTCTCACTTAAGCCAAATAAACCACAACAAGAGCAGCATAGTACTTTAGAAACTAAAGCTATGGCCTCTGGAGAAATATATGGGCAAGGAATATCGAAGTCTGAGATTGAAAAAATAATCAAAGAATTTAAGAAATAGCTTTGATCAGATATTCAAAAAGCAATTTTGCCTAAAATTTTTGAAACTGATGTTAAAAAGCTTTATCAGTACCTGTCTAGTTTGAATTTTTCGCCAAGATAAAGCTTTCTGACCTCAGAATCTTCTGCGAGGTCTTCAGCAGAACCGGCCTTAAAGATATTTCCACTTATTAGTATATAAGCCTTATCAACGATACTTAATGTTTCATGGACATTGTGATCAGTTATTAAAATTCCAATTCCTCTGTTTTTTAAATTAGCCACAATATTCATAATATCTTCAACAGCAATCGGATCTACGCCAGCAAATGGTTCGTCGAGAAGAATAAATTTAGGATTTGTAGCAAGAGCGCGTGCAATTTCAATTCTTCGCCTCTCACCGCCACTTAGCTGAAAGCCAAGGCTTTTTCTAATATGAGTAATATTAAGATCCTCTAAGAGCTGATTGCACCTTTGTTTTCTTTCATTTGCTGTCATTTTCATTGTCTGCAATACAGCAAGAAGATTATCCTCAACACTAAGCCTGCGAAAGACCGAGGCTTCCTGTGGAAGATATCCGACACCCATTCTAGCCCTCTTATACATTGGCATTTTTGTAATATCCAATGAATTTAGGAAGACCTTTCCTCCGTCGGGCTTGATCATTCCAACTATCATATAAAAGGTAGTAGTTTTTCCAGCTCCATTTGGGCCCAGCAGTCCAACAATTTCTCCTTGAGTTACCTGTACTGATACCTTTTGTACAACGGTTCTTTTTTTATATATCTTTACCAGATTTTCGCTTCTTAGTGTTAATAGTTCAGACATCATTAAACTTTTGTTATTTCATAAAACTAGGAATTATTACGAACAAAAAAAAACTATTCTTACAACCCCGAAAAGATCTTATTTTTATTCAGCAAGTCATTCTTTTCAGGCCTTCCCTTAAAAATTATAAAGGCTGGAATTGTAAAAGAAAGTTCATTTTTATTAACAAGATTTTCAGGATAATACTCGCTAATAACTGATGAAGAATGTTTCTCATCTGAATAAAGTTTTACGTCACTAACTGCTTTATTCTTAAAAAGAAATTTAGCGCGTTGTGCACTAGCCTTGATCAGACCATTAGGAGAATCCTCTTCGTAAGTATAGTAAATACTAAGTACATTTCCGAATACATCTGTATGATTGATTCCGGTTGAATCAAAATAGATTGTAAGACTATCGCCAGAGATCTGGTCAAACCTTTGAGCAAAGGTCTTATTCTGAGAAAGAATAAAACCATTAAACAAGACATGTATTTTTGAAAGCCTGTTATCGACTAAAAAGATATTAACCGAGTCACCAGAAAGCTGAGAGTTTTCATACCACATGACAGGAGGGACCTTTTCTCCGCTTTTCTTGTATGTAATAATCTTACCAATTTGCCTGTAGTAAATTGAATAATTATTCGATGAAGCAAAGCCTCCCTGAACAATTCTCACCGAGTCAGTAGCGATGAATTTTCCCGAACTATCGCTAAAGGATTCCATTATTTTAGAAGAGATCACAAGTGTATCGGTTTTCCCCTGCTGAGTCGTATCAATCTGAATAAGCAAAGGATTTTCATTTATGAGAGTATACTTTTTTTGCGAATAGTTTTCAAGGTGGTCACCAAAGACCGTAATATTGTTTGCAGTATTAGTAATTTTTACATTATGCTCAGCAAAAGTTATCTTAGGTCCTCTAAGATGTATCATGCTATCGGCAACAATTGTATTTAGAGAATCTGTTATTTTTACATTACCAACAGCAACTGCCCGATTTTCATTTTTATAATAGTTCAGTTTTTTACACGTTAAAGTCGAGACTGTATCGTAGAGCATCACATTATCAGAAAAATAGGCCCTTTGTTCTTTAAAGTAATAATTGCCATTAACAGCACTTAAAATTACTTTTCCATCATTTAGTTGTACTCCAGTATTACATTCAGCAATTCTCTGATTTCCATAATAATAACCTTTTTGTGCTCTTATTGTTAAAGTATCCTGTCTGACGAGAACATTGCCATCAAGAATTGCATTATTACGGCCCAGATACTGCACTGCCCTGTTGCATGTAATGACAACGTTGCCCTGTTTAAGAACAACATGTCCAATAACTTCCCTTACACTTTCGCCATTTACAACACTTCCAGCCATACTGTCGCCCATAACCGTAACAGGTTGTCCGCCATTTTGAGCATTGATAGAAAAAAAAGATCCAAGTAATAAGAATATACAAAGTAACAGAAATCTTCTCATTTGGTAGTATCCGCGAAATTTTCGGAAGTAGTTACAAAGGTTGGTTTATAAATCACATAATTACGGAGGTTTTGATCTGCGACAACACCATAACCCTGAATGCTTTCAGTTGGTGAAGTTATCCTAACAAATTTTTCAGAAACAATTTTCCTATCATTATTTCTCCACATCAGCTCCTGAGTCCTTAGGACAGTGCCAGAATCATTTGCAGCGACAACACTATCAATAGCATACATATTGTTAGTCACTCCATCAACCCTGCCCTTTCTTGCTGTAAGAACTGATGTTCTCTGAGCATTGTCATTAAAAAATTCTATTCTAATTGTATCTAACAAAGTTTCCCTCTTTTCATCAAAGACCCTAAGGTGTTTAGCATAAAGTATAGCTCTTAATTTACCTCCTTCGGTAAATAGTATCTTATCATTTCTGCTTTCCTGAGAAGGCAACTGTGTTTCGTTTAGTTGAACAACCGGAGGCTTTATTTTCTCTTCAGAGCACCCGTTATAAAGCGATAGCATAATTAAGCTAACCAGCAATACAACAAATGCTTTAAGGCAGCATAAGTCCCTGAGGTCAACTATTTTACTTATATTTAAGCTTTCTAAGCTTCTCTTTCTCAAGATCATTTATTAGCAATGTTTCCCATAAAATAATATAGCAAAAAAGGAACAAGATAAGTTTTATCTTGACTCAAGACCAAGTTTGACAAGATCATGGAGATGAACAACTCCAACTGGCCTGTTCGGCTTATCAACAACAATTAAAGAAGTTATCTTATAGTTTTCCATATACTGTAGAGCAAAGGATGCAAGATAATCGGCTTTTATTGTCTTAGGATTCGAGTGCATAACCTTTCCTGCAGTAAGAGAATAAATATCAGTTGTTTTTTCAAGGAGTCTTCTTAGGTCACCATCGGTAATAATACCCAATAAGTTTCCGCATTCATCAACAACACTTGTCATACCTAGTCTTTTAGATGTAATTTCGAGTATAGTATCTTTCATAGAAGTAAACTCATTAACCATTGGTATATCTTCGCCTGTAACCATTAACTCTGAGATCTTAAGTGAAAGTCTCTTACCCAGGCTACCTCCTGGATGAAGCAGTGCAAAGTCCTCGCGTGTAAAGCCTTTAAGTTCGAGTAAAGCAATTGAAAGTGCATCGCCCATAACAAGCGTAGCAGTGCTAGAGGCAGTAGGAGCAAGATCATAAGGGCAAGCTTCTTCTTTAACAGCAATATTCAGAACTATATCGCATTCTTTTCCAACCTTTGACTTTTTATTACCCACCATGGCAATTAGTATGACATTTAGTCTTTTAAGAAGCGGAATAAGGTTTACAATTTCTTCTGTATTTCCACTTTTAGAAATAAGGACAACGACATCCTCACTTCTAACCATACCAAGGTCACCATGAAGAGCATCAGTAGGGTGAAGGTATATAGCCGGGGTACCAGTTGAATTCATTGTTGCGACAATTTTTCTTGCAATCAGGCCAGATTTTCCCATTCCTGTCAGAATTACTCTACCTTTACAGGCAGACATTATCTGTACAGCTTTTACAAATTCTTCGTCAATTCTATCGATTAAGCCAGCCACAGCTTCTGCTTCTTTACAAACAACTTCCTTGGCTTTTTGTATAATTGTTTCTATAGACACCACAACCTCGTTTTAAGAAAATATTGAAAAGGCTTTAAGTTTTTAACAGTTTTAACCTTTTCAGTTTTAGAATGATTAATAAATGCTGAATTTTCAAGCTCAAAGTTTTTCCAGGATTTATTAAAATTTAATACCCCATATTTGGGGGAAAAATTATTTTGTTTTTCACAGATCAACAGTATTATGTCAGTTACTAGTAGCTATTCTTTGCCTTTTCAATCATCGTCAGAATATCGCTGATCACTGAATTCGTTCCTTTAATTTTACATATATAATGGACTGCTCTTTTGACTTCCCTGCGAGCATTGCTTGTAGTTGCGCTAAAGCCAACTTTCGTCAGAAGAGGCAAATCCAGAATATCATCACCTATAAAAGCAATTTCTTCATAGCTGAGATCATACTTTTTTATAAGAATTTCAGCTTGCGAGACCTTATCGATGGAATGTGAATATATTTCGTTAATGCCTGTTGCATACAATTGTTTTAGTAAACTGTCATCTTCACTGGCAGAAATTACTCCAAGAGGAACATTAAGTCTGGAGGCCAATTGAATATCAGTCTTTAGGACTGCCAGAATTCTTTCAAAGCTCTCTATGTTCTCAACAGATGAATCATTTTGCAGAATGACGCCATGCAAGTCAAATAGCAAATATTTTATTTTTTTTAGTTTACTACTATACACTTATAAATTCTTAACAATCGAATCAATTTTTTTAAGTCCAGTTAACAATTCCCTAAGCTTATCAAGAGGGAACTGGCTTGCCGCATCGCTAAGAGCATGTAAAGGATCAGGATGAACTTCCATAAAGAGAGCATCTATCCCAAGAGCAACGGCTGCGCGGGCTAAAGGAGGAATAAATTTTGGCTGGCCACCTGAGACACCACCTTTAGATGGAAGCTGAACAGAGTGAGTGGCATCCATAACAACCGGAAAACCAATCTCGCGCATAATTATTAAAGATCTCATATCGACAATAAGGTCATGGTAACCAAAGGTAGTACCCCGTTCAGTAAGTAGAATATTATTATTGTTAGTTGAAGCTACTTTTTCAACGGCATGTTTCATATCCTCAGGCGCCAGGAATTGTCCTTTTTTTATATTAACAGCTTTACCTGTCTTTCCTGCTGCTATCAGTAAGTCAGTCTGCCGGCATAAAAAAGCAGGGATCTGCAATACATCAGCAACCAAAGAGGCCCTTTCAGCTTCGGATTCGGTATGTATGTCTGTTAAGATGGGAAGTTCAAGTGAATCCTTTACCTTCTTTAATATTCCAAGGGCCTGATCTTCTTCTAAGCCTGTAAAAGAGCCAAGGCTCGTCCTGTTAGCCTTCTTATAACTAGATTTAAAGATAAAAGGGATATTTAGCTCAGAGGTAATTTTTTTAATAGACTCAGCAGTATCCAAGGTTATCTTCTCATTTTCAATAACGCATGGACCAGCTATCAAAACAAACGGTTTATTAGCACCTATTTCGACATTTTTTATTTTAACTAAATTAGTCATTAGCTCTCTTATAGTGTATTATCCAAATTGTTAGTATTACTGTTCAAAAAGATCTGTTGAACCTTCTTTTTTAGTCCTTTTTAATCCAAACCTAATATAGGCAAGATCAGTAGCTTCTCTTCCTCTAGGTGTTCTCTGAATAAAGCCCTGCTGAATAAGAAATGGTTCATAGACCTCTTCAATTGTACCAGGATCTTCATTTACAGCCACAGCGAGTGTACTAAGACCGACAGGTCCACCTTTAAACTTCTCGATGATTGCAAGAATAATATCTTTATCCATCTCATCGAGACCAAATTCATCCACATCAAGTGCATCCAGTGCTTTTTTTACGACAGGAAGATCAACAATCGTTTTATCTTCAAAATCAGCAAAATCTCTAGTCCTTCTAAGAAGGCGGTTAGCGATCCTTGGAGTCCCTCTAGAGCGTTTTGCTAATTCATAGCAGGCATCTTCTTCAATGGGTAGGTTAAGTAAATTGGCTGATCTTTTAATGATTCTGCTTAAAAGCTCGGAATCATAATAATCCAGGCGGAATTTAATACCAAATCTATCTCTTAAAGGAGCCGTCAGAAGTCCAGCTCGAGTAGTAGCACCCACGAGAGTATATTTAGGCAGTTTTATCTGAACTGAGCGTGCATTTGGGCCACTATCAATCATTATATCCAGCTTAAAATCCTCCATAGCCGAGTAAAGATACTCTTCAACAACTGGACTTAATCTATGGATCTCATCAATAAACAAAACGGACTTTTCTTCAAGATTAGTCAACAAACCAGCAAGATCGCCAGGTTTTTCAAGCACGGGGCCCGAAGTAATCTTAATCTTAGAACCCATTTCATGAGCTATAATATGGGCCAGAGTGGTTTTACCAAGTCCCGGAGGACCAGTAAGCAGAACGTGGTCCAGGCCTTCACCTCTCTTCAATGCAGCAGCAATAAAGACTTTAAGATTATCTGTAATTTTCTTCTGTCCAATAAAATCATCAAAACTTACCGGACGAAGTGCATGCTCGATCTGTTTTTCTTCATCGTTGACATTACTGGGAGTAGTATTAGCTGATTTTCTCATTTATAACTCTTTTCTTTCAGGAAGTAGTTGAAATATATTCTTTTTTCTTAATTACGACCTTTACAAGCTGAAAGCCATGTACCATGCTTATCATCAAAGTTATCATAGCAATAGCAGCGCCAATAGTACTCCAAACGTTAAAGCTCTTTGCAAAGACACTCCACAGACCTAATGTCCATGCACTTCCATAAAGAATAATTATATGTACCACATAAATTGGAAGAGAATTTCTACCGATCTGCATAAGCAATTTTGGAATATTTTGAAATTTTAGTGCTATGTAAGAAACCATACTATTTAGTAAGATCACTATACCTAATCTAAAGAATACCAGGTTTGGGCTTGTAGTCCAGAAATTGCTTCCTCCATAAAAAGCGATTTCCAAAGCATCACCTATACCAGAAAAGGCTAAGAAGAACAGTCCAGCATAAAGCAATCTTATGCTAAAGGTCTTAGATTTAAAGGTATCCGGATTATGAGCTAAATAGCTACCCAGGAAAGCTCCTGAAAAGACAAAGCCCGTCCAAGGTACAAGAGGGAAAAGAGAGCCAGTTCCCTGATAAAAATATCCAGCGACAGGCATAGGAAGGAAAGAGACCCAATTTATCTTAGAAAAGGGAGTATATAAGACAAAACTTATTAAGGCAGCTAATGGAAATAGTATTTGGTCACGTATCTTAAATTTTTCACCAAAATAAGCCAATCCAACTACGAACAAAATTCCAAATGCGATTAGATGCAAGACATCAACGGCAAAGAAATTTTTCCACTGATAGTCGGTAACCTCTTTGAAATAAACGACATAGGGAGTCGGATAGCGCATAAAATAGGCAATAAAGATCAAAAGGAAGAACCTTTTTACACCTTTTTTTACTCTAGGGTTTTCCTTAAATGGTACTTGATTTAATCTTAGAAGGTAAGTAAAAACTGTACCGGCAGTAAAAAGAAAGATAGGGGCAGTCAGGCCTCTTATAGACCACCAGAGTGTAAATAAAGGTGAATCAAATGTTCTGTAGCTATCGGCTAAAAAAGTATCAACTGTATGTCCCTGAACCATCATCAGCACAGCAAGGGCTCGCATAAGATCAATAAATATTATTCTGTTTTTTTTCTTCTCTTGAGTCATTAGTTCTTAAATTTGCTCCAATAATTCACTTAGTTCAATGTCATAAAAATATAAAAATTCATTTACAAAAATAAGGAAAGTGATAGAATAATTAAATAACAATTCATAAAAGGTTATGAATTAATAAATTTGCTTAGTAAGAGGACTTGTTACAGAAAGACAGTATATCGCATTATATGTAATAAAACAATATTTATGCAATCTTGGTTCATAAGAAAAGTAGTACAAGACCGGAAGGAGGTCAAAACTTTGGAAGAATAGGGACGCAATAAAAAATAGAGAAAAGCGTCCCCAAACACATAAAAACAATGTAAGATTTACACTACAAAGCAAAGGACCATATCAATTTGAGCAAATTTTCTAATCCCTGGGGTGATTTTCGCACCATGCATTTATAAAGCTAGCTACATTTTGTGTTGGTGTTCCAGGGGTAAAAAGTTCACCTACACCAAGTTTTTTTAGTTCTTTTAAATCTTCCTCAGGAATAATACCTCCACCAGTAAGCAAGACATCATTTAAGCTTCTTTCTTTCATTAAGTTTAGTATCTTGGGAAAGATAGTCATATGTGCACCTGAGAGAATGCTAATGCCAATAACATCTACATCTTCCTGAATGGCAGCTTCAACAATCATTTCTGGAGTTTGTCTAAGTCCAGTATAGATAACTTCCATACCGGCATCTCTAAGGGCAGCAGCAATTACCTTTGCTCCCCTGTCATGACCATCCAGACCAGCTTTGGCGACAAGGACTCTGATCTTTTTATCCATAAGAATTCTCCTTGAATTTTTAGCGAAGTAAAATCGCTTTATAGAATATTGTAATTTTCGGCAATAATAATTTTTCTTTCAGACTGTGCCCTATTGGGCAAATGTAAACTTTTCGGTGAAGCCAGAATGTTTTTCCTGAAAAGTAATCCTTAGCTTCTTACTTCCCGCCTGATCTTTTCTGCAAAATCTTTCATTTCAGCTTCCCTGTACTGCTTGAGGTTAAGCTTAAATTTTATTTCATCATTAAAATACCTAGGGGTAATATGCATATGGAAATGATATATTGACTGTCCAGCAGCATTTCCATTATTTGAAAAAAGATTATATCCATCAGGTTTAAGGCTTTTTACCATTGCATCTGTAACAATTTTTGTCACTTGAATTAAAGGATTCAAATACTCCTCTGGAATAGAAAGGAAATCGATGCAATGCATTTTAGGGACCACTAAAATATGGCCCAAATGAATTGGGTTAATATCGAGAAAAGAAATTATTTTCTCGTTTTCAAAAATTATCTCAGCTTTGGCTTTTCGTTCAATAATATTACAAAAAATACAATCCATACCAATCCATTTTTGTCTTCAAAGTTAGCAAATTTTCATACAACTAGCATAATCAGACAGATAGATATTCCTTAGTTTTGTTGAATATTCCGAAAAAGCCACCAGTATGGATGAACAAAACATTCGACATCTTTTTATCTTTTAAGAAATTCTCATTATAGGCATAAAAGGCCTTAGCTGTATAGGCCGGGTCTAGAATAATACCAGATTGACTAGCAAAAGATTTAATAAGAGAAATCTTATCAGGTTTAATACTCTTATAGCCTTCCTGAGAATATCCATCGAGGATTTCGAGACTATTTTCGTCAATATTGCACGGGATTTTGAACTGCTCAATACAACTGTAAGCCAGATGAAGAATTCGCTTCCTGATAGTTTCCTTATCGTAGAGTACATTAACTGCAAAGATCTTCAGTTTTAGTCCATTTAAGGCAGCGCCTATCAGTAAGCCAGCTGATGTTCCACCAGAGCCACAGGCAGTCAAAATTCCCTTAATTTTCTTTAGATCTACTTGTCTATTTAATTCCTCAAAAAAACTAATGTATCCCCAAATTCCCAAAGTTGAAGAACCACCCTCTGGAACCACATAGACCTTTTCCCCCGTCTTTTCGAGTGCGAGTTTTTCTTCACTCATTATATTATCTACATCTGCAAATTCATTTCTATTTAGGAATCGGATCTGACAGCCAAGAAATTTATCAATAAAGAGGTTGCCTTTTGCAGATGGAGTATCTTTTCCCCACAAGAAAAGTTTTACTTTTAGTCCAAGAGTTTTTGCAGCAATTAAAGTTGCTCTGGAATGGTTGGATTGATCGCCGCCGCAGGTATAGACGTAAGTCGATTTTTCTTTAACTGCTCTAGCAAGGAGATATTCAAGTTTTCGAACCTTGTTGCCAGATAATTCAAAGCCTGTATAATCATCCCGCTTAATAGGAAACTTACATCCATTAAAGGATAGCCATTGCAACGGAGTTGGTGTGTTTGCTAAATGGATTTTGCCAGGTACTTTCATTTTCTACTATTTTTATATTCAGAAATGATTGGGATTTTCAAAATCAATAATTCTTTTTAATACTCGTCAAAATTAGAGTCAAATTCAGCATTATTTTCTTTTTGAAGCTTTTCATAATAGGCTCGGGCACGCTCTAAGTCCTCGGGAGTATCGACTGAGAGGCTTTCACATTCAGTTACGACAATCTTAATTTTAAATCCGTTTTCAAGCATTCGAAGCTGTTCAAGTTTTTCTATTAGTTCAAGGTCAGTCGGAGGAAGACTTGTAAACCTCAAAAGAGCATCGCGTCAGTAAACATAAAGGCCGACATGCTTATAAATGTCATATTTAGTTATTCTTTCCTGGTCAGTTCTAGCATCCCTGACAAAGGGAATAGGGGATCTTGAAAAATACAGGGCAAAATTATGATAATCAAAGACAACCTTAGGAATTGAGGGTGAATTAAGGTCTTCGATAGTTGTGACCTTTTTTGCCAAAGTCGAGACATTTACATTTTGGTCAAAAAACAAAGGTTCAATTGCCTCATCAATCATTCTCCCTTGAATAAAGGGTTCATCACCCTGAATATTGACAATTATGTCTGCCAGGGGCATATTACTAGCCACATAAGCTATACGATCCGATCCGGTTGCAATATCTTTTGGGGTCTCTACTACCCTTGCACCAAATTCCCTGCAGACCTTAGCAATTTTTTCATCGTCAGTTGCAATAATCACTTCATGCAGAAGTCTAGATTTAAGGCAACTCTCATATGTATGCTGAATCATTGGTTTGCCGCCAATATCAGCTAAAGGTTTTCCCATCAGTCTAGTCGAAGCAAAACGGGCAGGAATAATACCAACATTCATTTACAACTCCATAGGAAATATTAGTCCATATTAATTACTTTTGGCACCTTAAAGAAACTTTCGTCCTTATCTGGAGCATTCTTTAGGGCTTCTTGAGTTGAAGCAGAAGGTGTGGAAATATCATCCCTGAAAACATTTTGTCCTGGAATTGGATAAGATAATGGTTCAACATTATCCGTATTAAGCTCATTTAGTTTTTCCACATAAGAGAGAATCTCATTAAGATCACCTGTAAAGCTTTCGATTTCACTTTCTTCAAAGCTCAGTTTGGCAAGTTCCGCAATATGCTCTACGTCTTTTTTTGAAACAGGCATTTTTATCCTCAAAAGTTCTAAAAAAGCAGATAAAAAAATCTGCTGGATTGCAAAATAATAAAAACAAGTAACTATCAACAATTCAAATCGCACGCAATTCTAAATTTTATGTCCCATAATTTAAATATTTTCTGTCCGAATAGCCTGAAAACCATCATCAGAACTGTCATTAACGCCAAGACTGTCAATTTGAGCGACTCGCTTTTTAATTGATGGATGGCTATAGAAAAACCATTCAACCAAAGGATGTGGGTCTTTATCGCCAAGATTTTGTTCATTTAATTTTTCAAGTGTTCTCTTAAAGGCAGAAGGTTTAAGAGTTGTGCGCACAGAATACTCATCGGCCTGGTATTCATATTTCCTGGATATTGAGCTCGAAATAGGAGTTTGAATGAGTCCAATTATCATTGCCCAAAGCGAAAGTAATGGAAGAGCTGCAACATCGGTAATTGATTTAAAGCCAAACCATCCAATAGATACATCATACAAAAAAGCAATCAGGAACAATGAAAGGAAGCTCGAAATTGTACCTAATAAAATGTTTTTTATAATATGTTTATACTTATAGTGTCCAAGCTCATGAGCAATAACAGTTTCAATTTCATCAGAAGAGAAGTTATCCAGAAGAGTATCCCCTAGAAGAATTCGTTTAGTACTTCCCAAGCCGGTAAAAGCAGCATTTGCTTTTTTTGTGTTCTTACTCATGTTGAACTTATAGATATCCTTTAGTTTAAGTCCAGCTTCTTTTGCCAGCAGTTCCAGCCTGTTTTTTAGTTTTTCATCTTCAAGAGGAGTTACTTTATAAAACAGTGGAAGAATCACAATAGGAACAATCCTTGCCAAAACGACTGAAAAGACAAAAAGAATAGTAGCAAAAGGGAGCCACCAAAGAGCACCGAACCGGTTAAGGACAAAATAAAATATAAAAAGAAGAGGGATACCGACAATAGCAGAGACGAGGAGTTCTTTTAGCCCTTCCCAGATCCATGCTCCGAGGGTTTGATTTGAAAGTTTATACTTGTGCTCAAGATAAAATTCAGAATAATAATTTACAGGCAGAAATAGAATTCCACTTATAAGGCCAGAAAATATCACGAAAAGGATAAAAACAAAATAACTATTCGATGTAAAACGTGATAAGTATTGCTCGAGCATTTGACTATAACCTAAGCTAACAAAGAGGAATATCAGGAAAAAAGATATGATAGCTTTAGTAATTGTTATAGTTAGTTTTATATTATTATATTTTTTAGGATTCATATATATAAAAATAGCTATTAAAGGCTAGTTTATCAATTACAGAAACGAATAAGAAAGAAAACATATTTCTCCTTAATGTACTTTTTTGTTCAAGGAAATAGATATCCCCTAAAGGATGTAGTATTAAAATCAAAAGAGTGGTATTTTTTATGAGTATGTATAATGCTTTTTCAGGAACAATTATGCGTCAGTATTTTTCCCCACTAGAATTCTCTCATAGAATATTTGACTGCTACGATATGTATAAAGAATCGACAATTGACAGGAAGAACTTTAAGCACAGCAGTATTGAACCTTTGATAAGCGAGCTAAAAAGAAACCGTAAATTTTCTGTAAAAAAGCTTGGGGAATCTGTTGAAAGAAGAAGTATTTATCTGGTTTCTCTTGGGAAAGGCAGCAGGGATGTACTTTTATGGTCACAGATGCATGGTGATGAATCAACTGCCACTATGGCACTATTCGATATATTTAACTTTTTTTCAAAAGATGATGATTTTTCGGATGTAAAAGAGATAATTCTAAAAAATCTAAGACTGAACTTCCTTCCCATGCTGAATCCAGATGGGGCTGAGAAATTTCAAAGAAGAAATGCACTTGGTATAGATATAAATAGAGATGCTTCAAGACTACAGTGTCCTGAATCAAGAATATTAAAAGAAATAAGGGATAAATTAAGTCCGGAATTTGGTTTTAATCTACATGACCAAAGCCCAAGGTACTCGGTAGGTAATAGCTTTAAGATCGCTTCGATTTCATTTCTAGCTCCAAGGTTGAATTATGGAAATGAAGTCCCACCTGTAAGAGAAAAGGCAATGAAACTAATAGTTGATCTTAAAAATGCGCTTTCGGAATTTATACCAGGACATATTTCTAAATACTCAGATGATTTTGAGCCGCGGGCTTTTGGTGATAACATTCAAAGCTGGGGTACAAGTACAATACTTATTGAGTCGGGTGGTTGGCAAAATGATCATCAGAAGCAATTTTTAAGAAAGCTCAACTTTACACTACTACTTACTTCATTATTAAGCATTGCTGAAGAGTCATATACAAAGAATAAGGTCAAAGATTACTATTGTATACCAGAAAATAAGGAAAATATTTTCGACCTGCTTATCCGAAATGTTATACTTAAGCAAAGGGACAAATTTAGTAAAGTTGATATTGGAATAAACAGATATGAAATTTTGACAGAAGATCAAGGAATAGTATTTCGAGGAATTATTGAAGATATGGGGGATCTATCGGGTTATTATGGAAGTGAGGAATATTGTTTTGATAGCCTTGAAGCTTTATGTGGTAAGGAGTATACGGAAGTCATTGAATCATATTCAGACCTTAAAGACTTAAATTTTGAAGACTTATTAAATGAAGGGATTACAACTATAAATGTAAAAAAAGATTTGCCAAAAGATGGTTTTTCAAAGTATCCAATCTTGATTAAATCCTCAGAGATAAGTGCAAAAATCGATAATATAGCTGTTAAATCTCCCGCATTTTTTCTCCTAAGGAAAGGTAAGGAAATAAATTTTGCGGTAATAAATGGTTTTCTATACAATTTAAAAACATCGACAAACAATGTGTATAATAGCTGTATAGTGCAGTAATTATTTCAATTGCTAAATCATGTATAATTGCGTATTATAAAGGAGGAATAGTGATAACAGCTTTATAGAAAATGAAACTAATATGTCAGCTATTAATAACATAAATATTGCTGCAGAAGACAGGCAGAAATACATAGATTTTGAGCGTGAGGCATTACCACATATGAATGCACTCTACAACTTTGCTCTAAGGATGACTGGTAATCCAGATGATGCCGATGACCTTGTACAGGAGACTTTCTTAAAAGCTTTTCGATTTTTTGACAAGTTTGAGAAAGGAACTAATTGTAAGGCCTGGCTGTTTAGAATATTAAAAAATTCTTACATCAACGATTACAGGAAGCAGAGCAAGGAACCTAATAAAGTTGATTATGACGATATAGAGAACTTCTATGAAAACATCAAATCCTCCGATGTTAAGTCTAATCATTTAGTAGAAGACGTGTTCAATAATCTTTTAGACGATGATATCTCGGCTGCAATTTCTTCACTACCCGAGGATTTCAGGACAGTAATAATATTAAGTGATATTGAGGGGTTTACATACGAAGAGATTGCGGATTTTGTAGACTGCCCAATTGGAACTGTAAGGTCAAGGCTGCACAGAGCAAGGAAAATGCTCTATGTCAGACTTAATAAGTATGCGCAGGAAAAAGGTTATGTAAAGAACGACTGATCATCTCTTTGATTTCAAGTTTTATTAGTGAACAATTGTAAGAGTCTTTCGTGGAAGCAAATGAATTATCTGAGCAAATAACAGCTTTGGTGGATAACGAGTTAAAAGATCAGGATGATATAAATAGGTTAAAAGATATCATTAAGAACGATACTAATTCCGGAATTGAATTTTATATACAAAGTAACTTAAAGAATTTAGTAAAAAGTCGTGTTCCACAGCTACAAGCTCCAATATACCTTAGAAATAGAATCGTTGAGCAAATAAAAGATGAAGTTGCTTCTCCGAATAGACAAAAAAGCCACAGAAGATGGTATAAAAAGCTACTACTGACTCCCAAATATGCAATAGTTCTTGTAATAGCAGTCCTTGCAGTAGTTTTGTCAGTTGTAGTTTTAATTACGAATAATTCTTCGAGGAATTACACTTCAACGAGCCAGAATCCACTCTACAACATGCTAGCAGAAGCCCGAAAGAATTTTCAAAAGATCTCAGAGGGAAAATTACCTTTACAACTTTCTTCGAATAGTCCTGAAGCAGTAAAACAATTTTTCAAGCAAAAGGGAGTAAAATTTGATCCAATTGTTCCAGAGTTTAAGGATTGGGAACTCTTAGGTGCTGTTGTTTCTGACCAAAAGGGAGAAAAATTGCCGCATAATCTATATAGATGCAAAGATGGGAAATTAGTCTATCTATACCAAGCTGATGAACACTGTCTAAAGAGCAAAATTGTCTCACTTTCAAGTGATATAAGCAAAATTGTAGATACAGGTAAATATTACAAAGTTTCAGACGGAGAGCAATCAGCCTTAATCTGGAAACACAAGGGGAAAATTTGTGTAGTAGTCTCAAACGGGAACATCAACACAGTAGAAAGCAAATTCCTGGCAGAAGAAGGAAGTTGGTAAAATCGCTTGAAAATAAGATAAAACTCCCCTATTTTAATTAAAACATACAGATAATCCAGCAAAATATAATTTTGGTCATAAATTCATGCACTTTTTTATATCTTCTTACAGTTTGGTTCTTTAAAAGTTTTTCTTTAATTTTGAAGGTCAATTAAAGAAACGTAAGGGTAATTATGGCTAGAGTTAAAAATGTTGAAGCTTTCTGTAATGTTTGTAATTCTGTGACAAAAATGGAACTTGCCGGTGACGCAAAAGTATTTGATTTGCAAAACAAGAAATGGGCAAAATGCAAAAAATGTAAACAGATGGTCATAATTGATCCAACTGTTAGTGCAAAGCCTGAGAAGATTTCAGTTGAAAATATTGAAACAGAAAATTGCCAAGAGTATTCACCCAAGAAATCTTTTTCAGTTGGGGATTCCATTTATCATTCGACCTGGGATGATTATGGGAAAGTAGTTGCAAAAGAAGTTTCATCAAACGGACAGAATACTATTAAGGTCGAATTTCAAAAACTTGGTCATAAGAAATTAATAGAATCTATTCTATAACTATTAAAATACCAGAATAAGGAAGGTGAATTAATTGGTAGGCATCATTCTACAGGATAATGAGTCGATCGACAAAGCTCTTAAGAGATTTAAGAAGAAATATGAACGTTCCGGTGTATTGAAGGAATTCAAGAAAAGAACTTTCTTTGTAAAACCTTCTATTGAAAAGAGAATGGAACGGATTAAGGCTCAGAGACGGGCTAGCCGCGAGAATATGAATAATGATTAAATTCAAAACCCCTCATTAAAAGGGGTTTTTGTTTGTTAACTTAGAATACTTTATAATGTTATCGATTTTTTGCTATTAATTTTGTTCAGATAATTCTTTTCGAAATGTTCAGTAATCTCATTAAAAGCCTGCATAGGGGTATTACAAAAGCTAAATAGCTCCATATCCTCTGGATTAATAGTACCAAATTCAATTAGTGCATCGAAGTTAATTACCTTTTTCCAATACTTTTCGTCATAGACAATTACTTTCATCTGTTTTTTAATTTTTCCAGTCTGCAGCAAAGTCAATACTTCAAAAAACTCATCCATTGTTCCGAAACCACCAGGGAAGACAATTAGAGATTTTGCAAGATAAACAAACCAGAACTTTCGCATAAAGAAATAATGGAATTCGAATTTTAGCTCAGGAGTGACATAAGTATTGATAAACTGTTCAAAGGGAATGCTAATATTAAGTCCAACAGAAAGCCCTCCAGCCAAATTTGCTCCTTTATTTGCAGCTTCCATGATTCCTGGTCCTCCTCCGCTGCAGACAATAAACCTATTCTTTTCAGTAGGAAGGTTAAGTGACCATTCAGTAAGCAATCGAGAAAGTTCGACTGCATCCTCATAATACCGGGACATTTCCAGCATCACTTGCGCATGTCTTAGCTTATGCGCATAATTTGGTACTTCTTTCGGATCGAGTAGTTTTACTTGCTCATAGAGTTTTTGTGCATCCGACTTAGAGAGAAGCCTGGCAGAACCGAACAGAACAATTGTATCAATTATATTATTCTTATCAAACCGGGCCTTGGGTTCCAAAAACTCAGCCAGTATTCTTATGGACCTGCCATCAGGAGAGTTTAAGAAATCCTGATTTTTATAAGCTTTGACTGTTAGTTTATGATCGTCCATTATTCCTCTTTTTTGTTATGAACTACTAAAATAAGATTAGATTCGATAACTTACTAAATATTTTTTTAGAATGACAATCAGCTTTGTCTGAAATTTCAAGTTCTACGTTTTTGGTGGGAAAGGCTAAAGGAGATAAAAAACTGCCCTAATTTAAAACTAAAAAAAAACGATAATTCTATTAATGCAGAGGGAACTGCTACTTCCAAAAATATTTTCCCTATATAAACGGTATTAAAAGTGGCATTATGTTGTTACTTTTTAGAATAGTTATTACATTTATTAATAAGAATATTTTCAATTGAAGGTATTCTTAAATACTATAAAAGCTATTCTTCGATTTAAGCTATTATAGAGGGATCGTTTTTCAAGAAAGAGAACTATTTGGGATAAAGAATTTGTAGAGATTAGCCCTAAATGTCTTCCCTCCGCCAAACATAAGATTTTTAACTGAGTTAATTTATTTAGTTATAAAAGTCTAAAGACTTCAGCAGATCGAACCTTTAGTATATTTTTCAACAGCAAAAAAATTAAATTCTATAGTTATACCATGAGCAGATTAGTACTGATTTTAATTATCGCATTTTCATCAAGCTTACTTTCAGGTAAAAATAATGGGAATATTCAAAGCCGGATTGATGAGATTCTTCGAACAATTCCTTACAATACGAAATATGGAGTGATGGTATATAATCCAATTACAAAAGACACTCTTTACAAAAGAAATATTTATGAACCTATTAAGCCCGCATCAAATACCAAGCTATTTACTACAGGAGCAGCTTTTTCACTTTTAGGAGGAGATTATCAGTTATCGACAAAGATCTTTACAGATGATGATAATCTAAGTGATGGAGTGATAAATGGTAATCTTTATATAAAGGGTTTTGGGCATTCGCTTTTTACTGACCGGGATATGGATGCTATGGTCAGCCAACTAGTTTCAATGGGTATCCACAAAATAACGGGTAAAGTAATTGGGGATGACTCCTATTTTGATGATATGTATCACAGAAGAGACTGGATTGAAGAGGAAACAAATGATGCACTTCCACCTGTATCAGCAATAGTCATAAATAGAAACCGAATTCAGTTCAACCTCGAAGCCTCCTCCAGAGTCGGTGGTTTAATTAATTTTAACTTTACCCCCTATTGCTCACTTATAAAAGTAAGGGTAAATGCAAGAACAGCAAGGGGCCGATCTGGAATTACGATCTTACAAAACTATTCTTCAACAGGTTATGAGTTTGTGATAAATGGTAGCCTAAAGAGAAGGTCAAGGATGCTATATTATTCAGCAGAGATTAAAAATCCTCCCCTTTTTGCAGCCTTTCTTCTCCAGGACAAACTCAATAGGCAAGGCATATCTGTTTCGCAGAGGCCATCAAAAGGAGAAATGCCCGAAAATTTGCACGAGATTGTTTCACGCGCAATCACTTTGCGGGATCTTTCCAAAATAATTAATAAGCACAGTGATAATTTCTTAGCCGAATGCCTTTTTAAGACAGTAGGCGCAGCCTTCAGTCACAATCAAGGGAACTCATTCTATGCTACACAAGCAATTTCAGATTTTCTAAAAAGAAATTCGATTTACTCAGAAGGGACGTCAATAAACGATGGATCGGGGCTTTCGCACTCAAACAGGGTCACAGTTGGCGGAATAGTCAACCTTTTAGAAAAGATGTATTATAATCCATTAGTCTTTACAGATTATTACAATTCTTTATCAATTGCGGGAACCGATGGCACACTTAGAAACAGGATGATTGGTACAGCAGCAGAAAGTAACTTTCATGGAAAGACAGGTACACTAAACGGAGTAATTGCCCTTTCTGGTTATCTGACTTTAAAAGGCAAACAGGATTTAATTGTTAGTATCATCTTCGAATATGAAAAAGGTTCTCCATACAGATACAGGTTCCTGGAAGATCAGATAATTACCTCTTTAGCACAGGATAACTCAATTGCTCAGCAAGGTTTCCCTGAAGAGAAAAATCAATAAGTATTACCAATACAATTATTAAAACATAAAAGCCATTAGTTCTATCTTGGACAAGTAAATTGGAAGATCGAACTAATGGCTTGTTTTATATACACACCTTAATCATCTTTGCATATATGCCTTAACTATCTTTGCCTAATAAAGTCAGCTAGTTAGTTTTTTTTCTGTGGGCGAGATATAATTCCAGAGTTTACTTAATCATTGTACATAGGCACAAAGATTTAAAACAAAAAAAGTCCCATTAAAAATGGGACTTTTCAGTAATAAAAACCATATTAAAATTATTTGCTTCTTTGCTGCTGACCTGGTACAGAAGGACTAGTTGGAACACTTTGTCTTCCCTTCTGAATTATACTATCTCTTGATCCTGCACCAATCTCACCAGGAAGGAAGAATAGGTTAATCAAGAGTATAATAACGACTAAAGAGCCAGCTAACCACCAAGTTGCCTTGCTTAAAAAGTCCGCAGTTCTTCTTGCGCCGAACATTGTTCCGATACTGCCAGCTCCGCCAACAATACCACCAGCCAAGCCACCGCCTTTACTTGATTGTAATAGAACCGCAATTATTAAGACAACGCCTACTATTACGGCAAGAGAAACTAATAATGTATACATCTTATATCTCCGACAAATTTTGTAGCGGGGGAGGGATTCGAACCCCCGACACATGGATTATGATTCCATTGCTCTAACCTACTGAGCTACCCCGCCAACAATAAAAATTTCAGGCTACTAATATAGAAACACCTGAGCGAAATATCAAGTTATTTTCTAAAAAACAAACAATATTTTTGTTAATTTAATCATCCAAAATCTCAAAATCCAGTTAAATTATTGCAGACCTATTTTTCATAATTTAGCTGCAGCCACAGATAATCAAGCAGCGGGTTTAATCCTTCTTTTGATGCTGAGGAGAAGACAAATAAGGAGTTATCATAATTTTTAAGTTTAGTATTTTTTATACTCTCAATATCATCATCTGTAATCAGATCTGCCTTAGATAGAGCTACGACTCTTTTTTTGTTAGCCAGGACCTCGCTATAGCTAGCAAGTTCATTAACAAGTGTGTCGTAGTCTTTCTGATAATCTTCAGAAGTAATATCAATTAAAAATAGAAGAATACCGGTTCTCTCAATGTGCCGCAAGAACTGCAAGCCTAGTCCTTTACCAGTGTGTGCACCTTCAATAATTCCGGGGATATCTGCTACGACAAAACTTTGGTAATCCTTATACTGAACTATACCTAAATTTGGTTCAAGGGTAGTAAATGGATAATCAGCAATCTTTGGTTTGGCAGCAGAGATAACAGAAATGAGTGTTGATTTACCAGCATTAGGATATCCAACCAAGCCCACATCAGCAATTAGTTTTAATTCCAAAATGACTGACAGTTCCTCACCAGGTCTTCCAGGCTCTGCATATCGCGGAGTTTGATTTGTTGGAGTAGCAAATTTGCTATTACCTCTTCCCCCAATTCCGCCTTTAGCCAGCACGAAGGACTTGCTATCGGCATCCAGATCCGTAATAATCCTATTGCTTTGAGCATCCTTAATTACAGTACCGACCGGAACTTTAATAATAATATTTTTCCCGTTTTTCCCATCCTTAAGAGAGCTACCTCCCTTTTCTCCATCTTCAGCTTTGTATTTTCTTTTATATCTGAAGTCAAGCAATGTGTGAAGATTATGATGAGCCTGTATGATAATATCACCACCTTTGCCACCATCACCTCCGGCGGGACCTCCTTTGGGGACATATTTTTCTCTTCTGAAAGCTACCTGACCACTACCGCCATGACCAGCTTTTACTTCAATTTCCGCATAATCAATAAACATGTTTTTATACCTGGTTAAAATATTTCAGTAATTTCTTTTTTATTATTTTTATACCTTTTGTATTTGGAGAGACCCGATTAGAAATAAGAACTGAATTCAGAACCTTCTCGGCTTCTCCAATATTTTTACACCTTGATAGTACGTCAAATGTCTGTGTAAGGTTTTTAATATTGTCATTAAAAACAGTACTAATCACCTTTTGCATTTCACGCTGTGTAAAATAGTCAGAAATGTCTCCTCTATGTTCGAGACTTTCTATATCTGCATCATCTAGATCAGTTCCTTGCAAATTACTAATACTTAGATCCTCTTCCAACGGAATAGAAGGAATCTGTTCGGACAAATTTGAAAGTACTGGTTCCGGAATATCGTTCAGGCTGACTTCTGGAAGCGTTTCATCTTCTAAGGAGTCTTCTTCTTGGCTAAAGAGCTGCTCTAGTTCATCCTCAATGTTTTTTTCTTCAAGTGAAGGTATGCCTGAAGTTTCTTCAATATCATTGAAACTATCGTCGTTTAAGTTTCTGCCGGAATTATCCTCCAGCATTTCATTGCCTGTATTGTCATTTATTTCATTACTATCGGCTAAAGACTCAGCAATTTCATCATAAATAGATTGATCATCGATTTTTCTTTTCTCATCGTTAATATCAAAATCCAAATCAGAATTCAGTTCAAAATCAAGAGATTCTTGTAAGCCAGGATTATCCACAAAATCATTTGGATTTTCGGCTATATCGCCATCTGATTTTTCTTCAGTATCAGGACTGATTATAGATTCCTCTTCGAGAAAAACAAAATCCTCTTCTGAATTAAGATCTAACTCTATTTCTTCTTCACTTTCGGATGCTTCTTCATCTAAAGGAAGATTATGTTCTAAAGGAAGATTATGTTCTAAAGGAAGATTATGTTCTGAGGTTTCGGTAATCCCGGGTTTATCTTTTCCCTGCTCATCTTGAAAAGCCTTATCATGGGTTAGCAAATCTTCGTCAATATTTTTCTTTTCTGCCTGCACCTCTTCCCCGGTTAAAGAAGGGGCATTAGCATTTATTTGGAGTTCTTTATTTTGAAGGCCCTCATTTCCGGTTTCTGCATCTTCTTTTTCAACAATATTTTTATCTACTTCTTCGGTTGCACTTGGGTTAAAACTTCCATCTAAAACAGGGATCTCCTGATCTTCATTTTGGAGTAAATCCTCATCCTTATTAGTTTTTTTTGTTTCTTTTCCAAATATGCTAAGTGGGTTTTCCTGGTTTAGTAGCTTGTCCATATAGCTATTTTTCTTAGATTCCACCTGCAGATTTAATGGTGAGTAAAGTATTTTTTGGATTTCCGGGATTTCATAAACCTGTTTTACTTCACCAGCAAAGGCATGGTCCAGTTTTTCCCAGTATTCATCTAATTTCTTTTCCTTTAAGAACAGATCAAATATTAAAATTGGGACTTTCGTCTTGCTAAAGCTACCAATATTTGCAAATTCACCAATTGTCAGCAAAATATTGTCTAGGAGTTTTGAAGAAGTTGAGCCAGCAAATATTTCTTTGTCTGCTTTTAGAAGGACCGATTCCAATTCGGATTTTGAAACAGAAAGAAGGTTCTTTTTAACAATATACTTTTCAACAAGATTTGGAATATAGTTATAGAAATAGACATATTTTAATATTTGCAGGACTTCAGAAGATTTAAGAACAGAATTCTTAGCAAAAATCAATTTTATCAGCGACCAATTCGGTTGAGCCAGATAATTTAAGGAAAAAGAAATTGCATGAAGAATAATATTGCCAATGTAGTCCAGAGAAAACTTTCTTGTTCCTTTTATATGCTTTGTAATAAGAACAAAATAGTTACTAACTTCTTCACCAGAATAGTCAAAATTCGATCCGTTAAGGAGCCTTTGCCTGTCCTCATAAATAAGATATTCAATTTCAGCAGAAACATATCTAATTATTGCCGGATGAAGATTTGAGCCAGCAAGCTCTTCAAAAGTAATATATGAACCAAGTTGTTTTATCTGGTTCATACTAAAATCATAAATAAATTTGGTTTCCTTCTCAAACATCACATTTACCTTCATTAAAAATGCACTAGGAGATAATTCGTAATAACAATTTTAATATAACATCTTCGCTTAACTTTGAAGCAGTCTTTATCAAAATATTTCACTATAATAAAAAAGAAATATAAGTAAAACCGGACTAATTTTTACAAAACTTAATATTATTTTTCACAATGATAACTACAGTAAGATCAAAGAGTACTATTTTACATTTATATTTAAAGTTACAGGTTAAAGTCATCACATTGGCCTGCTCTCTTTATGGAGCAACTATTATAGAGCAAATCAGCTATTTTTGGCCCGATTAGATAGTAACAAAAATTAACAAGAAATTAAAATTATTTTAACCTTTACCTCAAAAAAACATGGGAAATGCATTAAATTGAGTTAAATTCGAAAGAAATCACCTATGGCATTTGATTTGTTGCAATCTTAGGCAACTTATAAAATCAATTAGTCTAGCAAATGATCTATATTTTAATATTTATTGGAATATCTGGAATGTGGATATTCATTGAGTCAATTACTGCGCCTAAAGGTTACGAAGATTCCGAGGGTTTTTTCCTTAATAGACCAAGTGAAAGTTCGGAAGAAGGTATTTCTAAAAAAAAAGGAAATTAGACCTTATAGTACGACTTATTAAACAAAGATTTCTTCGATTGAGAAACCCATCTTAAATATAGAAGCTTATATAAAAAAGCTACAGTTTTCATTTCCTTATCAGCAATACTCATCAAATTCATATAATATTAAGCAAAACAAATATGACATCAAAAAAAAACCGGCAGAGGCTTCTATAAGAGAACCTATAGAAGCACATTCTACCGGAAATAGCAAAAAAAACAAGTAGAAATTAGTCTTTATTTCTTGCTTTTAATTTTGCAGCAAAATACTCCCTATTCATCTTAGCGATGTGTCGAACGGATATTTCCTTTGGACATTCAGCCTCGCATGCGTAAGTATTAGTACAGCTTCCGAAACCTAATTCATCCATTACCTTGACCATAGCTTCAACTCTTTCGAATCTTTCAACTTTTCCCTGAGGAAGATGAGCAAGGTGAGAAACCTTAGCTGATACGAACAACATAGCCGATGCATTTTTGCAAGCAGCCACACAGGCTCCGCAACCAATACAAGCAGCAGCATCCATAGCTATGTTAGCAATTTCTTTAGAGATAGGTATTGCATTAGCATCTGGGACGCCACCAGTATTAATAGAAACAAATCCACCTGCTTGCTGAATTTTTTCAAAAGCGCTCCTATCGACAATAAGGTCTTTTATAACCGGGAATGCTTTTGCTCTCCAAGGTTCAATAACAATTGTATCTCCATCTTTGAAATGTCTCATATGCAGCTGGCAAGTAGTAGTTCCCTTAATTGGGCCATGAGGTCTACCATTAATGACCAAGCCGCAAGCACCGCAGATTCCCTCACGACAATCATGATCAAATGCAACCGGTTCTTGATTTTTCCTCTGGAGCTCTTCATTAAGAATATCCAGCATTTCCAGAAATGAAGCATCTGTGGAAATATTAGAGACCTTGTAAGTCTCAAATTTTCCAATGCTAGTTCTATTTGCTTGCCGCCAGATCTTCAAAGTTAAATTCAAATTACCACTCATATTATTTATAGCTCCTTTGCGATGGTTTTACATTCTCAAAAACAAGGTTTTCCTTATGTAATGTCCAATCACCTACGCGATTGAATTCCCAGGCAGCAACGTAGCTGAAATTTTCATCATCACGTTTTGCTTCATTCTCCTCGGTCTGATATTCTTCTCTGAAATGTCCGCCACAAGACTCATTCCTGTGCAAGGCATCACGAGCCATAAGTTCACCGAGTTCAAGATAATCAGCGACTCTGCCGGCTCTCTCTAGAGTCTGATTTAAGTCTCCAGCAGAACCAGTAACATTAACGTTGCTCCAGAATTCTTCGCGGAGCTTGCCTATCTGAGTAATTGCAGTTTTTAGACCCTCGGCATTTCTAGCCATACCAACATGGCTCCACATCACTTTACCAAGTTCTCTATGAATTTCATCGACAGTCTTATTTCCTTTTACAGAAAGAAGTCTTTCAACGAAACCTCTAATGCCGTTTTCAACGTCGCTAAAAGCAGCATGATCACTACTAACCTGGCTAAATTTATTACTAGCTAAATAGTTTCCTAAAGTATAAGGGATGACAAAATAGCCATCAGCCAAACCTTGCATAAGAGCACTAGCACCAAGGCGGTTAGCACCATGATCTGAGAAGTTAGCTTCACCAAGTACAAAAAGTCCAGGAATTGAGCTCATCAAATTGTAATCTACCCAAAGGCCGCCCATTGTATAATGGATTGCAGGGTAAATTCTCATTGGTACTTCATAGGGATCCTCATTAGTGATCATCTGATACATTTGGAATAAGTTTCCATACTTTTCATCAATAGCCTTTCTACCAAGGCGTTTGATTGCATCTGCAAAATCAAGATAAACAGCCAAACCTGTATCACCGACGCCTTTGCCAGCATCGCATTGTTCTTTTGCATTTCTTGAAGCAACGTCGCGAGGTACGAGGTTACCAAAAGATGGATATTTTCTCTCCAAGAAATAATCTCTTTCGGCCTCAGGGATCTGATTAGCCGGACGTTTATCGCCTGCTTTCTTTGGAACCCAAACACGTCCATCGTTTCTTAAGCTCTCGCTCATAAGAGTCAGTTTTGACTGATACTCTCCATGAACAGGAATACAAGTTGGGTGGATCTGTGTAAAGCAAGGGTTAGCAAATAATGCACCCTTTTTATGAGCGCGCCAAACAGCAGTTGCATTTGAATTCATGGCATTTGTCGACAAGAAATAAACATTTCCATAGCCACCTGTTGCCAGAACAACTGCGTGAGCGGAATATTTTTCTATTTCACCAGTAATAAGATTTCTTACGACGATACCTCTAGCTTGTCCATCAACAACAACAAGGTCAAGCATTTCGCGTCTAGGGAACATTTTTACTTTACCAAGGCCAATCTGCCTGTTAAGTGCGCTATAAGCACCAAGTAAAAGCTGCTGTCCTGTTTGTCCGCGGGCATAAAAGGTTCTCGAGACCTGAGCACCACCAAAAGAGCGGTTATCTAGCAATCCGCCATATTCTCTTGCAAAAGGGACGCCTTGAGCGACGCACTGATCGATAATATTGTTTGCGACCTCGGCCAATCTGTAAACATTGGCTTCTCTAGCGCGGTAGTCACCGCCTTTAATAGTATCGTAAAACAAACGGAAAATACTATCGCCATCATTCTGATAGTTTTTAGCGGCATTAATACCACCCTGAGCAGCAATAGAATGTGCACGGCGCGGGCTATCCTGATAGCAAAATGTTTTTACGTTATATCCTAATTCAGCCAATGTTGCAGAAGCCGAAGCACCTGCAAGACCAGTACCAACAACAATTACATCATATTTTCTTTTGTTGGCCGGATTAACAAGCTTCATATTGAATTTATGAGTTGTCCATTTATCCTGCAGTTTTCCAGCAGGGGCTTTAGATTCTAATGTTATCATTATTTACCTCCCATTAGATAAAAGTAGATAGGAAATGAAGCAAATCCCACTGCTATTACAACTGCATAGATTCTGCCAAAGATTACAATCAGGGATCTGTACTTAGGATGGTTTAGTCCAAGGCTTTGAAAAGAGCTTTGGAAGCCATGATAAAGATGAAATCCCAAGAGTAAAACTGAAATCAGATAAATTAGGGAATATAAGGGATCCCTAAAAGTTCCTACTACGATATCATACATTGTGACTCCAGGAATTCTGCCATAATGATAAGTATACCAGAACTGCTGAAGATGAACTACTAAAAAGAAGAAAACAATACTGGCAGTAAGCCACATTGTTCTTGAAGCTGCTGTACTCTGCGGATTAGCAGGTTTAACAGCATACCTGTTAGGGCGAGCACTCCAGTTTCCGATAGTAAGTCTAATACCATCGTAGATATGAATTAAAAAGCCTAATAAAAGAACAACTTCTATGACTCTTATAACTGGTTTAAGACTCGATTCAGTAAGTGTTTCAACATAAAGATTAAAGGCATCTTTTCCTGCATAAAGGAATGTGTTACCAAATAAATGTATAACAAGATAAATTACCAGGAAAAGCCCTGACAGGGCCATTATGTACTTTTTCCCGAGAGATGAGCTAATGGCACGCGTTACCCAACCCATTAAGTTCCTCCTATAACTTTATAAACCATTATTCAAATACGACAAATAATTATCGATATTAATTTATTGATAAAAATAAGCTTAAAAATTAATAATTTCAAAAGAAATTACTGACCTTTGAATAATAACTCACGTTTCTTAATAATTTTGAGAATAATTTTTGATAGCGGTTACCGAGAGAGGAAAATGTATAGACTACACAGGGCCCAAAAGGATTTCAGTGGAAATCTAAAAACTGTCTCTATTTCGTCACCAACACAAAAACACCAAAGGTCCAATATGAATACGCAAGAAATTCTACCTTTCCCCCAAAAAGTAAAATTTCCCACAGGAATGCGGTTTTTCCAACCTCTTCCCGGGAAAATGGATAATAGAATAGTATTTATTCCGAATAGTCTAAGATAATAGATTTGGTCTGTCCACAAGAACAAACAAACTTAATCTCTTTAATTGTATCATTTTTATCTTTTTTAAGTATAATCTTAACACCATCATGGCTATCTTCTTCAACACTAACTTTGACAGCACCAACTAGTTCGGCCTGATTTGCTTTAATAAGGTTTTTTTTACTATGGGGGTTAGGATTATCTAACTCCCTGAATACATAATCTTCAAATTCATCTTTCATAACTAATACAAATCCTTAAGTTCTTCTATTTCAAAGAACAATGAAATTAAATGATGGCCTTATTTATTATTTCGGACATTTTTTCAAGAGGCACAATTACATCGGCACAACCACCATCTACGACAGCCTTTGGCATTCCATAGACGACACAGGACTGTTCATCCTGAGCAATAGCATATCCACCAAGAGCTTTTAATTCTTTAATAGCTTCAAATCCGTCCTTTCCCATACCAGTCATAATGACGCCCAGGGTTTGTTTTCCATAAACCTTTACAACAGAACTTATCATTACATCGACAGAGGGTCTATGAAGAGTATCCTCAGGTTTCTCGGAAATTTCAATAACATTCCCGCCTGTAGAAGCATGCCTAACTGTCATATGAAAACCACCTGGGGCAATATAAACGACTCCATTGCGAATACTTTCATTATGTTCAGCTTCTTTAACCTCCAATTGACTCATGCTATTTAGCCTATCGGCCAATGACTTAGTAAATTTAGGAGGCATATGCTGCACAATAAAAACCGGGCAGTTTAAGTTTTTAGCTAATCCAGGTATAACCTTCTGCAAAGACATCGGTCCGCCAGTAGAAATACCAAGGCTGACGGCTTTATATCCGATTCTAGGAAGAGCCTGTAAAGCTGTTGAACGGCCAGATGAAGAAGAGAAAGATGTTCTTGAATCACCAGAGGAAGTACCCTGGATTCTTCTAAGTCGCATTTGTACAGCTTTATGTCTAACTATCTCTTTTACTTTTCTAATAAGCTCTTCTTTGATCTTTACAATATTTACGCTTACATATGAAAGTTCTTTAGGGATAAAATCAACAGCACCCAATTCCAAGGCTTTCAGAGTAGCCTCTGCACCTTCTGTAGTAATAGAACTAACCATTATTACAGAAGTAGGGCACTCAGTCATAATCTTTTGTAAGGCAGTAAGACCATCCATTCGTGGCATCTCAATATCCAGAGTAACAATATCTGGTTTCAGAGATTTAACAACATTAAGACCTTCCAGGCCATCACGTGCAGTAGCAATTACCTCAATATCACCATCAGATTCGAGCATGATAGAGAGAGATTTCCGCATAAAAGCAGAATCATCAACTACAACTGCTTTTATTTTATTTAGCAATTTTCTTCCGTTAAATTATTTATTAGTTCACCTACGTCAACGATCATAACAACCTTACCATCACCCATAATAGTCGAGCCTGCAATTCCATCAATATTACCCAAGTAATTACCAAGAGATTTAATGACAACTTCTTTCTGGCCAACAAGTTCATCAACTCTTACACCGAATCTCTTTTCAGCAAGTCCAACAATAACGACATACTGCCATTTGTTTGTATTCATCTGAAGCTCATCAGTATAAAGCAGTCTATCAATCCTAATAAGAGGAAGTACACTATCGCGTATACGAATAACTTCATTCTGGTTAATTGACTTAATTTCATCAACCGATACTCTTACAACCTCAACGACAGAGTTTAATGGAATGACAACGGTCTCTGAGTTCACCTTAACAAGCAGGCCCTGTATAATTGCCAAAGTCAGAGGCAACTTAATAATAAATTTTGTTCCGTGATCTACAGCAGTTTCAATATTAATTAGTCCTCTAAGCTTGGTAACATTGGTTTTAACCACATCCATTCCAACGCCTCTACCAGAGACGTTTGTAACAACTTCAGTAGTAGAGAAGCCCGGAAGGAAAATAAGGTTCAATGCTTCTTGCCTAGAGAGGTCATTAGCTTTTTCTCTAGTCAGGAGGCCTTTCTTTACTGCTTTTTCTTTAAGTATATCCGGATCAATTCCTTTTCCATCATCTTCAATTGAGATAATAATGTTATTACCTTCATGTTCTGCCGAAAGAGTAACGGTTCCCTTAGGATCTTTCCCCTTTTGAACTCTGATCTCAGGAGTCTCAATTCCATGATCGACTGCATTTCGAATCAAATGAACTAGTGGATCATTAATTTCTTCAATAAGAGTTTTATCCAGCTCGGTTTCTTCACCATTAATAACAAGCTGAATCTCCTTTTTCATTTCTTTGCTGAGATCTCTTACAAGTCTTGGGAAGCGGTTAAAAACCTTTCCAATCTTAACCATTCTGGTCTTCATTACGGCCAGCTGAAGTTCGGTGGTCATAAGATCGATCTGTTTTGAAGCTTCGGCCAAATCGCGAGAAAGCTTTGTCCCCTCATATTCCAGGGATACTTCAGCATTAACCTGGGCAAGTCTATTTCTGCCAAGTACCAATTCCGAAACGATATTTAGCAGATCATCCAGGCGTTCAACATCAACGCGGATTGTATTATCTACCTGTTTTGTCAAGGTTGAAGTTCTGCTGTTATCTTTCTCCTCTTTTGCTACAGCAGGAGCAGAATCAGCAGGTGTGCTTGAAGTGATAGTAGGAACCGGTTCCTGCACTTCTTCTTCTGATTCATCTGCTACGGGAATAGGTGCTGCTTGTTTGGCTTCAGAGGGCACTTGCTCAGTTTTACTGGCAGTTTCTTTTTCTACTTTCTTGCCAGTTTCAAGTTCTAAAGAAACATTTTGCAATATGCTAAGTGTATCATCAATATCAACGTTTTCATTTTTATCCATTTCAATCGAGACAACGAGGCTTTTCATTTTATCATAAGCATTTAGAATGCCATCCATCACATTGTCGTTAAGCTTAGCCTCACCTTTTCTGAGCTTATTAAGAATATCCTCGCATTTGTGGGTTACCTTGGTCAATCTCTCTAGTCCGAGGAATCCAGAAGTGCCTTTTACAGTGTGAAATGATCTGAATATTGAATTAAGTAATTCAACATCATCCGGTCTTTTTTCTATCTCAACTAATTCCAGATCTAGTCTTTCCAGAATTTCCTTTGTTTCAATGATAAAGCTCTCGAAGATCTCTTTCATTTCCGGATCGTTGAGCATTGTATTTAATTCTGATTCCATAATGCCAAATTTTTCGATTGTTGTAAAAGGTTGAAAAAATTATGAGAACAATTTATCTATCTCGTCCTGAGAAGCTTTTTGATTTTCGCTTTGAATGATTTCATCAATCATATCCTGTCTGTCGCCAGATTTATCATAGCTAGCATTTGGATCGAAAGTAGCACCTTCCGGGGTTGAATAGTTCTCAGAGGACTGTACCTCTTTAAGGTTGGTATCATCAATATCATGTATAAGGGAAGCCAGTTTAGTTTGGACAGATTCGATCAAATGATTAACGGCAGCAAGTTGCTGTGATGTAATATCCTGTACCTGAAGGGATAATGTAATGTTATATGTATCGTTTTGAATTTTTGGAAAAACTTCGGAAAGTTTTTCAATTTGACTAATAGTAACGTCGTTATCCTTATATTCTTGAAATAATTGCATAGCTTCAGCATTATCAGGGAGAAGCGCTTTTAATTTTTCAATTACTGAAGATTTTATCTTTTCCTTTTCAGTAATATCCTTTAATGAGTTATCTATTGTACTGAGGTTATTAGAAATAACATCAACAAGGTCAAGAATTTCAGTAGTAGCGAGTTCAGTTGCATTAGTTACATTATTTATCTGATCTGTTGCTCTTGGTATTTTTGATGTACTATCAGCAATAGAGTGATTAATATTTTCTAGCAGCGGAACTGTCTCCTGCATAAAATCGACGAGGCTCTGAAGGACAGGAATAATTTTTTGTCCATATATAAACAGAGATTTAACATCATTTAATTTTTCAAAGAGCTGAGACATATTTAAGTTTTTCATTTTTTCTTACCTATTGAACATTAGCAAGTATTTGATCAATTTTCTCCTTAAGGACCTGGGGAGTAAAAGGTTTAATAATGTAATTAGAGACTTTAGCCTGAAGAGCTTCAATAATATCTTCCTTTACACCGCGAGTAGTAACCATAAGTATCGGAATTTTGGCATACTTTTCATCAGAGCGTAAACTTTTTGTCAATTCAAGTCCTGTAAAGACAGGCATATTCCAATCAGTAATTACAAAATTAATAGCCGGATCAGCAGCTAGTTTAGCTAATGCATCTTTTCCGTCTACAGCTTCAATTATATTATCATAGCCCAAGTTTTTTAATGAATTAGCGACGATTCTGCGCATGGTAACTGAATCGTCCACCACTAGAAATTTTAAGGACATTTTTTTACCTCAATTTAAGTATTTAGAAACTTCATACTGGATTCTTTTTGGATCGAAAGGTTTTATTAAGTAAGAGCTAGCGCCATAGCTCATTCCTTTCTCGATCTCTTCGCTTCCTGATAAAGAGGAAAGAATAATAATAGGGATATCTTTATATTCCTCATTGCTCCTTATAGCTTTTATCAACTCAAATCCATCAAGATTAGGCATATTGAGATCCGTAATAACCAAATCGATTTTTTGTGAAGGCAGTTTTTCCACAGCTTCCATCCCATCACTTGCAGCAATTACATCAAATCCGTTCATAGTGAGCGAGAATGAAACAAATTTTCTTATAGTAGGGGAATCATCCGCAATTAAAATAACTTTTTTCATTCTATTTATTCTACTCCTTTTTATAACCTATTGTTTTCGGATAACTGACCAATTTAAAAGCTTTTGATATTCCATGAAGAGTTTCAGAATATCCTATAAAGAGATATCCGCCTTTATAAAGGGAATTATAAAGGTGGGAGACCACCTTGATTTTTGATTTCACGTCAAAATAAATCAGAACATTCGCACAAAAAATTATGTCAAAGTTCAGCATGGCCTTCATAGCCAAGTCATCATAAAGGTTCAGAAGCTTGAAGCTTACCATATTTTTAATATTCTGATCGACTTCATAGGTATTACCAGCAGCCTTAAAATATTTTTTCAGATAATATGGAGGAGTATTCCTTATTGAATAATCCCTGTATTGGCCTTTCTTAGCAGTTTCGATCATTGCCTGATTAATGTCAGTGCCAACTATTTCGAACTCCAGATTAGGGAAACGAGGTTTAACAAGGTCAGTCAAGGTCATTGCAATAGAATAAGCCTCTTCGCCAGAAGAGGAAGCGGCACTCCAGATTCTAATCTTATTTTTATTAAATTTATTTGGGTTTTTGCTTAATTCAGGAATGACTGTAGAAACAAGTGCATCCAATTGTGGTTGGTTCCTGAAGAAGAAAGTTTCATTTATTGTAATTGCTTCATAAAGATAGCGCTGTTCATTTGCTTTATTGGGGTGATACTTCACATAATCCAAATATGCGTCAAAAGAGTCAAGGCCTAAAAAACTAATCCTTTTCTGAAGGCGGCTTTCCATAAGATATTTTTTATTATCCTGAAAAAATATACCGCAGACGTCATAAATATATTTGCGCCAATTTTCAAAGGATTTATCCGATAAAGGAATTTGATTTTTCATTGAAAAACCGAAATTCTCAATCGGTTGGGAACTTCGCAGATTCATGTCAGGTAAATTGCTCATATTATTCCGCTTTTTTTTCTAAGTTAGTTATTCCCCTTTGTGCCAAAGTCCATACAGCTCTTTCTCTTACCATCTCTTCGGCATCATCAGCTAACTTTTTAAGTACTTCATTAATTTTGGGGCTAAATATATTTTCAATAATCTCAACAATTTTGAGCCTGTTCCATATATTATCGTCCTCAATCATTGTGTCAATAAAAACAAGAGCACAATCCAGATTTGTCATAAAGAGAAGTTCAACAGATGATTTCCTAACTTCCTCGTCCGGGTTATCGAGGCATAAGGTTAATGCATCAGAGAGACTTCTTTTATCAATTTCAGAAAGTCTGTTAATACTTTCAGAATCAAAATCAATTATATCTTTAATTAACCATAAGAGATTCTTAAGGTTTTGTGGTTTTTTCTTAATAACTAAAGAAAGCTTCGGGTAGATAAGATTAGAATATTGAAAAAAGGCAGGTTTAATATTCTCATCTATTTCGTAATCTTCGCCATAAATGTAAATCAATGCGTCCATTATATCTTTGTCATCAAAGACAGTTATAAGGCTAGCGGCAGCTCTTTTATATTTTGTTTCAGCCTCCATCAAAGTATACAATATTGAGTTCTTTATGCTCTCATCGAAAGGCAAATCAAGTCCAAGTTTTTCCTTCAGTTGGCAAAGCGAGGCAATGACAGGCCAAACGATAGGGCCAGATAATTTACTTAGCTCAGATAAAAGAAGATAAAAAGTCGATTCATTACCAAGAGAGCCAAAGCTTTCAATAATAGAGAACTTTGTAAGGTCATCTTCAATAAAATACTTAGATGTAATGAAGTCTAAAGCTTCACTTGAATCCATCTTACCAAGGGCTTCAATAATAGTAGGCTTATAGAGCTCATTATTTTCATAGCAACTTATAAGCTCAGGAAGGGCATCTTTAAAATGAATATTTCCAAGAGCCTCAATACAAGAAAGGATAACATTATCGTTCGAATTTTCTTTAAGAACCTTAAGGATAGTGGGCACTGGTTTTTCACTGCCAATTAGTCCTAAAATATCGATAATAAATTTCTTGTCATCGTCATTTGCATTCTCTAGATAAGCAACCATTTCATCAATACTTAACTCCCCAATTCTTAAGAGGACTTCTCCAGCAAGATTCCTTAAAGATATCTCAGGCGAAGATATTAGAGGAACGACATATTTTGGAATTAAATGATGGCCGTTAAAAATAAGGGTAAGCGAAGCAGAATCTCTAACGCCTTTATCAGGATCAGCAAGCATCAGCGAAAGTACATTTACTGTATACTCATCCAGCTCCTTTCCCATAAAGTCTTCGACTGCTGCCCTTCTTTCAGATGGGTCTTCCGATTTTAAGAGTTTTATTTCATTTTCATAAATAGAATTCGAACTACTCATTTTATAGCTGCCTTTTGGATTGAGAAATTATACGAAAATGTCTTCCTAATACACAAAGAATACATTTACAATTATATTTCTTCTTATTATCGGAATAAACAATTTAATTTTTAGCTCTTAGCCTTAAATATTTAAAGCAATATTAATGCCCGGGAAAAAGGAAGAATTTTGCAGCTAAATGGACGCAAAAACGCCTAAAAGATGCTGAATATTAGCCAAAATGAGAAGATTTGGCAAATAAGCATTTTCCCATATGTCAAATAAAGCATCTCAGAGATGAATCAGTGCGGGGAAAAACGGCAGTGTTACATTAATTAAAACCAGGGCCTAATATTCCTTTAAGAGCCACAAGTTGAAGTAAATAATAAGCTTCCCTTTTACAAAGAGCGCCCAATTCTAAAGTCCTGGAGATCTCTGGCACTCCGCTGAAATGATTACCTGTTAATTCCTGGATCCGTTTTCTTACTAGATCAAGTTCTCTATAGTAATAATCACACGCAATTTCCTTTACTGGTTTATCTTTCATATTCCCTCATAAGTATCT
>JAUZPB010000179.1 GCA_030706145.1 Bacteroidota bacterium | reverse complement strand
CTCTCCAGGACACTGATAGATACATTAAAACAGCAGTTAAATATAACACGTTCACTGATGCTTAAAGGACTGGCCAAAGAAACCGATTATTTGCTTTTGAAAGTAGAACTTGCAAATGAACAGATTGCCTCCGGGCAGGCATTCAGCTTATACAAATCAAGTCTATATGAGTTAAACTCTCTCTGTGGGCTTGCCGACACTTCAACAGTTGAGCTAAAGGAAATAGAACTTACCAGATCATCAGCTGTAAACGAATCTAATTTCCTTAGGCAATATTCATTAGACAGTATGCTTGTGGTAAGCCAGCAGAATATCACTGAGACTAAATACCTGCCGCAGTTTAACATTTTTGCCAATGCGGGCCTTAATGCTGTGGAGCTTACAGGTATTGAGCGGAAATTCGGAATGAGTGCAGGCTTTAACTTTTCACTTCCAATTTTTGACGGCAACCAGAAGGGCATAACACGACAGCAATCTGAGATTTCAGCAAGGATAATTGGGGAACAAAAGGAGAATCAGAAAGTTATTCTGCAGAATAAGAAAAATGAAATTTCAGGCCAGATAGAAAATTATTCCCATAACATGAGGGCGATTTCGGCTCAGTTAAACGATTATACCAATGTAATCAGGCTTTCACATTCTGAACTTATTCATGGGCAGATGAATATGGTAGAATTTCTGACTATTCTAAGGAATTTCCTTGAGCTGAAAAAAAATGAAATTCAGACATATACTGCCTATCAGCAAATGATCAATCAATTTAACTATTGGAACTGGTAAGATGAATTTTCTTCTAAGAAACATTATCCCGTCGCTTATAATTTGTTTTGTCTTAAGTTCGTGCGGAAAAAAGGATCCCGAAAGTGACACCGCTTCGGAATCAAAAGGCATTGAGGTTACTCTGACAAATCCTGTAAAGACCAGGATGACAGAATATGTTAACCTTAATGCGGTGACTGTATTTCAAAACCAGGAAAGTGTGCGGGCTACATTTGCGGGCTTCATTGTAAAATGCTATAAAAATCCCGGGGATCATATCCGCCCGGGCGATCTGCTTTTTCTTATGAGAACGAAAGAATCCAGCGCAGCCGACAGTATTAGCTTGGGCAGCAGGGAGTTCTCAGGTCTGGTTAAGGTATATTCACGGACAAGCGGAATAATGACAGAACTGGATTTCCAGGCGGGTAATTATGTATCCGAAGGAGACAAGCTTGCAATAATTGTAGAACCACAGTCCTTAAAGATAATGCTGAATGTCCCGTATCAGTATTCTTCGCTCATTAGCAATTCCGGGATGTATACTATACAACTGCCCGATGGAAGAAGTCACCAGGCAAGAGTAATAAAAAAGATCCCTGCAATAGATCAGGCAAACCAGACACAGACATTTATACTTGAGCCAGTTCCGCCGATGGAAATCCCAGCAAACCTGAACCTGATTGTCAGGATACCTGTACGCAATGCAGATAACGCAATTGCGCTGCCGAAATCGGCAGTTATTTCAAATGAGACTCAGACCGAATTCTGGACAATGAAGGCAGTTAACGATACACTTGCTATTAAATTAAAAGTTAAAAAGGGAATTGAAACCGACAGCCTTGTTCAGATCATTCAGCCAATCTTAAATGTTAATGACAGGTTCATAGCCGATGGAGCTTATGGACTGTCCGATACGGCAAAGATTATGATTCATAGGAAATAATAAGGAAACACAACTAAAGGAATACAACTATTTAAATTATTCCTGCTCTTACTCTAAATTAAGAGCTGGATCAAGAATGGATTTGTTACTATATGAAAGAGTTTTATACATCATATAAAGGCCCAATTGCAGCCATACTTCTTTTTATTTTGATCGGCGGAGTATATTCGCTAATTAATATTCAGACAGGACTATTTCCCGATATAACGTTTCCCAAGATAAAGATAATTGCTGAAGCCGGACAGCAGCCTGTAGATAAAATGATGGTAACAGTAACTGTCCCTCTTGAAAACTCAATTAAGAGAGTTCAGAACCTGAGACTGCTTAGAAGTACGACAAGCCGCGGAAGCTGTGAGATATCAGCGTTTATGGACTGGAATTCAGATGTGGACCTTGGCAAGCAGAGGATCGAATCGCAGATAAATGCCATAAAGCAGGATCTTCCTAATGGCACGGCAATAACCGTTGAAAAGATGAATCCTTCCATATTGCCAGTCATGGGTTATTCGCTTGAGGGGAGGGGATTATCGCAGATCGAGCTTAGGCAAATAGCAGAATATACTGTAAAGCCATTCCTTTCAAGAATTGAAGGCGTTTCAGAAGTAGCAGTGATAGGAGGGAAGACAAAGGAGTATCATATCATTCTTGACCCGGCTAAAATGAGCAATCTCGAGATTACTCCGCAGGCCGTTACTTCAGCCCTTCAGCAAAGCAATTTCATTACTTCCAACGGTTATATCTCGGATTATAACAGGTTGTACTTAAGCATTACAAATACATCAATAAACAAAAAAGAAGACCTTGAAAACCTTATAATAAAAAACACTGCGCAGAGAGCCATCCAGATAAAAGACATAGCAAATGTTGAGATTTCGGAGAAAAAGGAATATGTAAAAATTAACGCAAACGGAAAGGATGTCCCGCTAATTGCCGTCCTGAAACAGCCCGAGGCAAATCTGATAAACGTTGCATCTGAAGTAAATAAGCAAGTAAAAAGTTTAAGCAGGCTATTGCCAAAGGGAGTAGAATTAAAACCTTACTATAATCAGGCCGATTTTGTTAATGACTCGATGAGAAGCCTTAGAGATGTGCTTTGGATAGGACTTCTGCTTGCAATAATTGTTACTATCTTCTTTCTGCGGTCTGTAAAAGCAAGCTCGGTTGTTCTTCTTACAATTCCGGTAACTTTGTCACTTACTTTGATCGTGCTTTATGTCCTGGGCTATACCTTTAACATAATGACTATTGGTGCAATAGCTGCAGCAATAGGACTTATTATTGATGATGCCATTGTAGTTGTAGAACAGATACACCGTACGCATGAGGAACACCCCGATGAAAGCAGCTTTAAGCTGGTCAATTCTGCCATAAGCTATCTTTTTCCTGCAATGGTAGGGTCATCACTTTCAACTATAGTGATCTTTCTCCCATTTGTTCTAATGAGCGGGGTAGCCGGAGCTTACTTCAAAGTTATGACAAATACTATGATAATCACACTTGTCAGCTCCTTTTTTGTAACATGGATCGGTCTGCCGGTAATATATATTTTATTTTCAAAACAAGAACACAATATAAATTCCTCAGGTAAAGATGTAAAGCAGAGGCGCTGGGTTGACTTCTTTATTAAAAGGCCAATGATTGCAGGAATATTTTCGTTACTACTGGTTCTTCTTACTGTTTTTATTCTGCCCAAGCTGCCAAGCGGATTTTTGCCGGAAATGGATGAAGGTTCGCTTGTACTTGATTTCAACAGCCCTCCCGGAACGTCTTTGGAGGAAAGTGACAGGATGCTTCAAAAGGTAGATGCAATATTAAAAAAGCAGCCTGAGATCGAAAGCTTCTCAAGAAGGCTTGGAACACAGATGGGATTTTTTATTACTGAGCCAAACCGGGGAGATTATCTAATACAGCTGAAGAAGGACCGCACGAAAACTACAATGGAGGTGGCTGATAAGATCAGAACGCAGATAGAAGCAACTCTTCCGGCACTGCAGATAGATTTTGGACAAGTCATTGGAGATATGCTTGGTGACCTTATGAGCTCCACTCAGCCAATCGAGGTAAAAGTCTTCGGCGATAAACAGGAAGAATTAGAAAAGATTGCTGACAATGTAGCAAAGACAGTCGAAGAAGTTAAAGGTACAGCCGATGTCTTTAACGGAATAACCATCGCAGGGCCGGAGATGATAGTTGAACCGGATATGGCAAAGCTGGCACAATTTAATCTTTCCCCAACGGATCTGCAGTATGAGATCCAGAATAAGATAGAAGGCAATCTTGCAGGCAGTGTGCTCGAGAATAATAAATTGACTGATATAAGGATAATGGAATCCTCATCAAAGCCGTATTCAATAAATGAACTGAATGATAAAATGATTTTTTTTCCGGGCGGAAAATCAAAAATTTTGAGCGAATTTGCAAAAGTAAAGCTTATGAAAGGTGTAGCCGAGAGTGAGCGGGAGAACCTGAAGCCTATGATTGCTGTAACGGGAAGGTTAAACAACCGCGACCTTGGAAGCACATTAAAGGAAATTCAGCAGAAGATAAATTCATCCGTCTCACTTCCTGCAGGTTATAACATTGAATATGGCGGGGCATATTCCGAGCAGCAGAAAGCATTTAATGAACTTTTAATGATACTTATTACTTCATGTTTTCTTGTATTTGTGGTCATACTCTTCCTCTTTAGAAATGTTAAGGTATCTCTGCTAATTATTATTATTGCTGCCCTTGGTACAGCAGGCAGTCTTCTGGCGCTCTATATAACTGGTACACCTCTTAATGTAGGAAGCTATACCGGTATGATAATGATCGTGGGGATAATAGGGGAGAATTCGGTCTTTACATATCTTCAGTATAAAGTGGAGCGTGAGAAAGCAGGAAGGGATGAATCAATAATCTATTCAATTTCAACGAGGCTTAGGCCAAAGCTTATGACGGCACTTGGTGCTATTGTAGCTCTTTTTCCTCTTGCCCTCGGCATTGGCACTGGTGCACAAATGCATCAGCCGCTGGCTATTGCCATCATCGGAGGACTAATTATCGCCCTCCCGCTATTGCTTATTGTACTTCCAACATTCTTAAGGATGATAGAGAAGTAGGTGCGGCAACTCTTATTCCTGCACTGCTCAATTTATTAGGCTCGTTTTCACGAAAAGGTCCAATCAAGAAAGAAATTGATTAGAGAAAAGAAATAAAAGGAAATGGTTTTATATAATAAATTTTGTCCATTGTTAAAGAATTTATTTCCGTTTTGGGGATTTTGTCGGTTTTGTTTCAGGAACTCGAATTTTTAATTTTCTTAGGTTCGGTAACTTATTCTTAACAAAGTCTTCGAAATCGTTTTTCCCAATAGTATTCATAATAGCTTCACCCAACAAATAGACTTTAGTTTCCTTATGTTTTGGTGCATAGTGGTCTGGATCACTATCATTTGCTTTTGCATTTGCAATGGCATCTGGTAATAGATGTATAATTTTATATGGATTATATCCTCCACTGAAAAAGGACGTAATTTCAGTTTTAAAATCCTGACTATTTACTGATTTTGATTTAGAAATATCGGATTTCTTATGGAAATAAAGCCATACTTCAAAACATGGGTTGCTCAACACAATATGCCAATTAATATATTTTGCACAATATTCTGCAATTTCTCTAATTTGTTCCGGAGACCATTTATCAATATCCATAACGAACCATAGTTCATCTTCATCGATTAATCCAACTCGCTCAATGTATTTCATTGCTCTATCTAAAACCCATTTAGGAGCTGATCTATTATTGTGTGTGGCGAGCATTTCAGCATCACTTACTTTACTTTCTATAATATCAACTTTGATCTTTGGTGAAAAGTATTCGAAAATGCCAAAGTACTCAGGTTCAGTTTTACTTCCCTCGCATGCTATAGCAAATAATTTATAATCTCTTACTAATTCAGCAGGAGTTTCGCGTTTGTAACCTCTTTTTTTACGCATTAACAGTGTGCCAATTTAAATCTTCAAGATGTGATAAAAAGGGAATAGCCCCAAACCTTCCATTCAGATATCCCTTTTGAATATCTAGATCATAACGTGGCTTAAACTCACTTAATGAATAAATTTGAGTTCCGCCGGTTTTTTTGTCTTTTTCTGCAAACCAAATCTCATCTTGACGAAAGATATTCATATCCAGTAAATTAGATTCGTGTGTAGTAAATATTAATTGTCCTTTTGTAGAAGTATTTGCCATAATTACTTTTATTAAAGATTTTAATAAAGCCGGATGTAAGCTACGATCAATTTCATCAATAATAAAAGTTATTTCAGACTCCATCATAAGATTAAAAGCTGGAATAAGGTCTAATAACCTCTGTGTTCCATCTGATTCATCGTTTAGATCAAAAGTGATGTTTTTCCCTATATTGTCATAATGTTTGGATATTACTTTTTTTACAACATTTTTACCATTTTCTTTTGTGATTAATACAAAACCCTGTTCACTTGGAAAACTAAAACTTTCAGTAGAAGCAAGAGTCGACATAAGGGACTTTTTTAATTCTTCATCTTCTTCTCCAAAGAATTTATCAAAATCAATAGTTTCAACATCTAATTCACTTACCCCTGTCCCGAACGTTTTGAGTAATTCGCTGACAAGGAGATTAAAGCTTTTTGATTTTGTAATTACTTCGATCAACCCACTGAATTTACTATCGGGGAAAATAACTATTAAATTATTTTCAATCCATTTTCTTGCTTTACTTATCTCATCAATTTTGATGCTATCTGTTTGTCCTAAAAATAGTTCATTATTTTTTAGAATATTTTCTTCCATTAATTCAATAAAAAGTTTTTGTTTGGGCGTTTTTTTGTACTTATTGGCCATCTCAATAGAGATTTTTCCCTGTTCTGTAAGTTTTCTCTCAAAGATTAATTTGTCATCAACTGTAATACCAGATTCATATAACCATTCCTCAACAACTGTAAGATTATCAATACTCAAACCATAAGAATAAATCTTATTTTCAATTGAGAATTCAATTTCAAAAGAAATTGGAGTGTTTGCATTAGCTTTATATAACTTGAATTTTTTATCGTTTACAGATTGGTTTATTTTGCCATCTTCAACTATTTCTTGAAAAAACCTGAATGCCTTTACTAAATTAGATTTTCCAGCCCCATTTGCTCCATACATGGCTGTAGCTTTAAGAACTTCAACTTTCCCCGCTTTGTATATGTGATGCTTGTGGTTTTTAAAATTGCCCGCAAGCATATTAAACTCTCTTTCTTCATTAAAAGAGAGGAAATTTGATACAACAAAACGTATAAGCATAATTACTTCCTTTAAACTTAAGAGAAAAAAACGTTGTAAACTTTATAATATTATAGCATAATTCATAAATAAATACAACTCTAAGTGAATAACACGTTACAAAATAACATATTTCTGCAAAATTTCATATAAGAATTTTCAAAATCGATCTTAAACAGGTCAATTTTAGAAAATCTTATTGTTTATTTTATTTCAAAATTGAAATAACGGCACTGCTGCATGATGTTCTAGAATATACCAGTTTTAAGGCTGAGGAAATAGAAAAATTATTTGGTAAGAGGATATTAAATGCTGTTCAGGCATCTCCAAAACCTTTTTAAATTCAGCAGGTGACTGAATAAGCTTAAGAAGAGTGGCGTTACTTTGGTTAGGGACTTCACCTTTTTCATAATTTTTATATACATTGATGCCGAAACCTAATACTTCAGACATCTTAGGAGCAAAGATGCAAAAAGGTTTGCTTAATGATCTGATCTGGGCAGCGAAGAGGATTTATACTTTTCCCTGTACTGATTGTATACCTGGAGAGTGTCAATCTGATCAAGCTCTGACGTTGTGAAATCCTGCCCGCAATTTTCGCATTTGTAAAAATGTTCAGAAATTACAAATTTTTCTTTCCTGAACTCTCTTTCTTTTTTCTCAACAATTAGTTCTGCCTGTCCATCACATAGTGCGCATTGTACAATCCGTTCCATAGCTTTCCTCTTATTCATTTTTTATATGGATAAGTAATCTTTCTTTCTGCTAAATATAAAGACATACATATATCAGGTCTGTATTGCGTTTAAGATAAAGAATTCTTGACTAAGACTCAAAAAGGCCTTAAATTCTCCCGGACTTGAGGCTTTTTT
>JAUZPB010000178.1 GCA_030706145.1 Bacteroidota bacterium | reverse complement strand
TTCTGCAGGAGTACACAAGGTAGTATTCAATGCAGAGGCTTTAACAAGCGGAGTATATTTCTACAGACTTCAAAGTGGAAATTATGTCGAGACTAAGAAAATGATGCTAGTTAGATAATGTAGTTTATTTTACCTGAAAAAAATCAGGCTAGTAAAACTGTCTAAAAACTTTAAAAAAAGGCTGCTTTTGAAAATATGTTCATAAGCAGCCTTTCTCTTTTTTGTTAAAATTTTAATTTTCCGGAGTAAGTGGCATTAGAGCTCCAAACTTGCATGCTTTAACGCACTTTCTGCATCCTGTGCATTTTTCAATTGCCAGAAACCTTGCATGTTTATGAAAGAAGATGTCAACTTTGCCTATTGTCTTATTTGTGCATTCTTCTATGCAACTCCAGCAAGCTTTACATTTACTTGTATCAAGCTGAATATACATTGTTTCAAGTATTCTTTTATGCATAAATCCTTCCTTTTTCTCTATATCAAATTCTTTTAAGGGCAAGTTATAATAAGCTGCCTGCAAACTCATTAACCTTTGTTAAGAAATGTAATAGTAAGAAAAATACTAGAAGATCTGGATCCACAGTGTTCACCTATTTACGCCCAAATAAGACTTAAAGCTCAAGCCTTTTTTGCCAGTATTTTAGCCCCGCAAATTGTCCTGCAAATATTTGGATTATTGCAAAGTGATTTATTATCTTTGAGTGGTTTATTTCATCAAAAAATAAACCTATATTAATTCAAACTGATAAAATCGGTTGTATAATAAAATCTAATCTGGGGAATAAAATGGCAACAAACTTTGAAGTTGATCTCAAGCAAGAGAGATCCGTAGATCAGAAGAGGAGTACTTCGGTCAATTACAAATTGGCTCTGGCAGTAATGACATCACTGTTTTTTATGTGGGGTTTCCTAACATGCTTAAATGATATTCTTGTCCCTCACTTAAAAGGACTCTTTACACTTAACTATACGCAAACAATGCTAATACAATTTGTCTTTTTTGGCGCTTATTTCCTTGTGGCGCTCCCCTCTGGAAAGGTACTGGAAATCTTAGGCTATAAAAGAGGCATTATTGTTGGACTTGCAGTTGCTGGAATAGGTAGCTTAATATTTTATCCGGCTGCTGGACTGCAGTCTTATCCCGTATTTTTACTTGCGCTTTTTGTACTAGCCTCTGGAATTACATTACTTCAGGTTTCTGCTAATCCTTACGTGGCTATACTTGGTAAACCAGAAACTGCTTCAAGCAGGTTGAACCTTGCTCAGGCAGTTAATTCACTTGGACATACTCTTGCCCCTCTTTTCGGATCTGTTATTATTTTGTCAGTAGCATCAAAAACTGTAACTGAGTTATCAAAGCTTTCACCATCAGAACTCGAAGCTTATAAACATGCAAAAGCTGCTGCTGTCCAGGCTCCTTATATTGGACTTGCCATAGCTCTTTTCCTTCTTGCCGGGGTTATTGCTGCATTTAAGCTTCCTAAGATTTCAAATTCACAGGATTCTTCAGATCCATCTTCAAACAATATGGAGAACCTGCACAAAAGTGCATGGGGCTACCGCCACCTTTATCTTGGTGCAATTGGAATATTTCTTTATGTAGGCGCTGAGGTCTCTATAGGAAGTTTCCTTGTAAGTTTTATGTCTGAGAAAACTATTGCTGGCTTTTCTGCTGCTGAAGCAGGTAAATATGTATCTTTCTATTGGGGCGGAGCAATGATTGGCCGTTTTGTTGGCAGTATTTTACTTAGAAAGTTCAAACCTGGTAAGGCTCTATGCTTTAATGCTCTTGTTGCTGCAACTTTAGTTGCCTTTGCAATTCTTACTACTGGACACGTAGCAATGTGGACAATACTGGCTGTCGGATTGTTTAATTCGATCATGTTCCCAAATATTTTCTCTCTTGGAATAGCTGGACTAGGAAAACATACCTCCCAGGCCTCTGGTATTCTCGTAATGGCTATTGTTGGTGGCGCTGTTATTCCACTACTTCAGGGAATTCTGGCAGATAATATTGGAATTCATTCTGCTTTTATTCTGCCCCTTTTATGTTATTTTTATATAGCTTATTATGGCCTTAAAGGTTCAATTCCTCAGTTAAGAACAGCTAATTAATTAAAAAACAGAGTTCTTTAATTTTATTTATTGGAATTAAATATGGTTAAATATGAAAATGATGAACGCATAGTTCTTACACTCGATGCAGGTGGAACTAATTTTGTTTTCTCAGCCATGCAGGCAAATCACCAGATTTGCGAACCTATTGTCCTGCCCTCTGAAGGCAGCAAACTTGATGCTTGCCTTAATAATATTTCTCTGGGATTTAAAAAACTCTCGGAACAGATTTTTCCGAAAAAACCTTCTGCAATTAGTTTCGCTTTCCCTGGCCCTGCTGATTATCCATCAGGTATTATTGGCGATCTGGGTAACCTTCCGGCTTTTAGAGGGGGTGTCCCTCTTGGTCCTATGCTAGAGGATATGTTCAAAGTTCCAGCTTTTATCAACAATGACGGCGACCTCTTTGCCTATGGAGAGGCAATTGCAGGCTTCCTTCCACTTGTTAATCAAATGCTTGAAAAACAAAATAACCCGAAACGCTACAATAACCTTATAGGCTTTACTTTGGGTACCGGCTTTGGCGGCGGAATTGTTATAGATGGGAAACTCCTACCTGGCGATAATTCAGCCTCTGGCGAGGTTTGGCTGATGCGAAATAAACTTGATCCAACGATCAATGCTGAAGAAGGTGTCTCAATTCGTGCAATTAGAGGAGTTTATGCTGAATATTGCAAACTTGATCTTTCTGATGCTCCTTCTCCTAAGGATATCTATCAAATAGCTCAGGGACAAATGCCAGGCAACAGGGAAGCCGCTATTGCTGCTTTTAAGAAAATGGCCGAGATTGCAGGTGATGCCATTTCAAATGCCGTTACACTTGTAGATGGTTTAGTTGTAATTGGTGGAGGAATTTCTGGTGCTTATCCCCTTTTCCTTTCTGATATTGTAAAGGAAATGAATAGCCAATTTAATGTATCTGGTAAGACATTTTCACGCCTGGAAGTCAAAGCCTTTGATATGGAAGATGAAAACCAGAAAAAAGACTTCCTCCTTAGCGATGCTAAAGAGATAGCTGTCCCATTTTCTGATAGAAAAGTTCTCTACGACTCAAAAAAGAAAATTGGCGTGGGAATCTCTAAACTTGGTACGAGTAATGCCGTATCAGTAGGTGCCTATGTATATGCTCTTTCAAAAATTGACGGCTGAAAATAGCTTTTGATCAGCCAGAAGAAATGAATTTTATGTAATAAGCTTTGAAATAATATGAAAATCAAAACTCTATCACTACTACTACTTTTAACTTTGCTTCTTTCTCAGTTTGTTTATTCTCAGGAACACTTTCTTAGCGATCCTGCTTATAGACAGAAAATTCAGGAGCAGTTCCTTAAACAAAAGAAACTTGCTCATAACAGAAGCAATCAGCTCTTCAGTGTTTTCGACAAAGAGAAGCTCTCTTTAAGGGAATCTGAAGCTTTGAAGTTCCTTTATGCAAGCATGCCTTTAAGTGACCTTGCCGACTATAAGGGCGAATTTTACCTGAATTCTGTCAGGCTTGCCTTTAAGGCAAAGGATTTCTTCCCATGGGGAAAACAAATTCCGGAGGATATATTCCGCCACTTCGTTTTACCTGTGAGGATTAATAATGAAAACCTCGATTCTTCGCGTGCCGTTTTCTTTGAGGCCCTAAAAGATAGATTGAAGGGTATGTCAATGAGGGAGGCTGCTCTTGAAGTAAATCACTGGTGCCATGAAAAGGTTACTTACAAATCTACTGACGGTAGAACAATTTCTCCTCTTGGAGCTGTTAAATCTACATTCGGAAGATGCGGCGAAGAGACTACTTTTTCTGTCTCTGCACTCAGAGCTGCTGGTATTCCTGCAAGACAGTGCTATACACCAAGATGGGCTCATATGGACGATAACCATGCCTGGGTTGAGGTTTGGATCGATGGTAAATGGTATTATTTAGGCGGATGCGAACCTGAAGCTGACCTTAATATGGCTTGGTTTACTGAATTTGCTAGACGTGCTATGCTGGTACATACTAAGGCATTCGGCAATTATATGGGAAACGAAGAAGTAGTTAATAGAGAAGAGCACTTTGCAACTCTAAATCTTCTGGACCATTATTCAACGACAAAAACAGTTTCTGTGAAGGTTACTGATGAACTTAACAAACCTGTAAAAGATGCTTCGGTTAGTTTTAGACTCTATAACTATGCGGAATTCTATACGCTTGCTGAACTGAAAACAGACAGTAAGGGGCTGTGCAGTTTTAAGACAGGCCTTGGGACACTGATGATATGGGTTAAGAAAAATGGCAGGTTTGCTTATAAGAGAATGTATGTCCCATCTGAAGATACTCTTATTGTAAAACTGAACAAGAAAGAAAACTTCCCAGATAAAATTGAGGACTATGATCTTATTGTCCCAGAGAAACCTGAACCCTTTAAGACTAGTGAAAACGGCCGGCAGGAAAATTCCCTCCGCCTGGTAAAAGAAGACCAGATAAGAAATCAATTTGCCGCTACATTTATTGATTCGGTCTCGATTAAAACCCTTGCTGAACAAACCGGACTTGATAATGATAGCTTGAGAAACTTTGTAAAACTTAGCTTTGGAAACTGGCCTGTAATTACTGACTTTATAAAAAATGTTGCACCGGAAAAAAGAAAATATGCCCTTTCACTCCTTAGTGGACTTTCATTAAAGGACTATAGAGACGTAGCAGAAGGTGTTTTGTTTGACAATATAAATAATATTCCAGAAGTATCTGAACAGGACCAGGCCATCTTTGCCAAGTATGTCCTTTCTCCAAGAATTAGCAATGAAATGCTTACAGACTATAAGGGCTATTTCCGTCAAAAGTTCAGTGGCGAATTTATTAAGAATGCAAAGAAAGATATTTCAACTGTCATAAACTGGATTAAACAGAATATTAAGATAGAGGATAAGGCTAATTATTATTCTACCCCTCTTACTCCAAAAGGAGTATATGACCTTAGAGTATCTGATAAGCATTCGCGCGATATTTTCTTTGTTGCTCTTTGCCGCAGCTTCGGAATTCCATCACAAATAGATTATGCTACTGGAATTCCACAGTATTACTTAAAAGGTAATTGGAAGGATGTGGAATTCGAGAAAAGAGATGCCCAGTCAAATGGCAAAACAGGTATTGTTATCTTAAATAATACAAGTAGTGCAAACTTGAAACCCGAATATTACATTAACTATACAATCGCTAAATATAATGATGACGGTGACTATAAAACATTAGATTATGAAATTTCCCCTGAAGCAGTCGAGGCAGGAAAAGAGATCTATCTAAGACCTGGCAAATATCTCTTGGTTACTGGAAAAAGAAAAGACGATGGCTCTGTGCTTTCAAGACTTAATTTCTTTACTCTTAAGGAAAATGAGAAAAAGCTAGTTAATCTGCAGATCCGCTCAAATGAGTATTCTCTTCAGGCAATAGGCAAAGTTAATCCTGAGGAAAAAGTCATTCTTGAAAATCAACAGCAGGTAACTTTATCTAGCCTTGCTTCACTTGGACAAGCACTTTTAATTTGGGCCGATACAGACCTTGAACCTACAAAGCATCTTATTGCAGACCTTCAGCAACTTAAGACTGACTATGAATTATCAAAGGTTAAAATTGTCTTTATTTGCTCAAAGAAAAAAGAGGATAATTATAACTACTCTGAGCTTAAGACAATTCTTCCTGAACAAACTCTCTTTAGCTTTGATCAGAATATTCCTGTAAGAGATTTGTTTAAGACTTCTGTGAAAAATTCTGCCGCCTCTCAGTTGCCTGTTGTAGCATTATTTAATAATGATGGTGAGGTACTTTATTATTCTGAAGGCTATAAAATTGGAAACGGAAGAGAAGTCCTTGACAGAATAAAGCAGATCCAGTCTTCATGTAAAATTAAATGATAAAATATTTTTTCTAAAAAATGAAAGTCCCGGAATAAAACGGGACTTTTTATTTTTAAACCTTAAGACAGATAATAATTTTTTTTTTTTTGTTTCCATTCTATAGCCGAATCTCCTCTTCCACTTGCTTGAATTTCTTGGGCTCTCTGAAATTAAGATTTTTTGCGTATCTTTGCACTGAATTTTGTCTATCATATTAATGATCATTTATTAAAGGCCAGGTTACTAATTATGAAGAAAGCAATTGTTTTATCTAGCGGAGGACTTGACTCTACAACCTGTATGGGAATTGCCCGGCAAGAAGGCTTCGAACTATATTCTTTAAGCTTTAGATATGGACAAAGACACATCTTTGAACTAGAAGCTTCAAAAAGAGTAGCTGAATATTTTAAGGCAAATAAGCATCTTTTAATTGATATAAACCTTAGAGAAATTGGCGGCTCAGCTCTAACTAGTGATATTGAGGTCCCTAAGGATAGGACTGAAAGTGACCTCTCACATGGTATTCCTGTTACTTATGTGCCTGCAAGAAATACTATCTTTCTCTCTTATGCCCTTGCTTGGGCTGAGGTACTTTCTTCAAGGGATATCTTTATTGGTGTTAATTCACTTGACTATAGCGGTTATCCTGACTGCAGAGCAGAATATATCAGTGCCTTCCAGAAAATGGCTAAGCTTGCTACTAAATATGGCGTGGAATCTGATGAGGAAATTATTATTCATACCCCACTTATTCACCTTACAAAAGCTGAGATAATTAAAAAGGGAATGAGCCTTGGCGTCGATTATTCTATTACTCACTCCTGCTATGACCCTAGCCCTGAGGGCCTTGCTTGCGGAAGATGTGACTCATGCTACCTTAGACTAAAAGGCTTCAGAGAGGCAGGATTTGAAGATCCGGTAAAATATGTAAAAAGATAAATATCTTATCTAAAACAACTTTCTACCTCGTTCCAGAAAAAAATCCAGCTAAAACATTTTCATGACCTTTAAGCTTGTACTGATTATAGTACATACAGTGCATACTTAAAGGTTCAATTATTTCAATTTATACTTATTTACACTCCAATTATTACCAGGCACGGTAATTGCTTTTGTCCTTTTGAACTTTCATTGAAGGTTTTTTAACTCTTGACATATTCCAAGAGGATATTTCTTAAAATTAATCCAATTTATCAAACATACAGGGATTTAATTATGAAACGTTCTATTTTTATTTTTTTAATTTCTTTCTTATCGGCTAATCTTTATGCCCAAAATTATGGTCTAGATAATGCTGACCTTTCATTATTTTCACGCTATAGGATTCCAGAGACTACTGTTAAAAATTTCATGGTTCAGACAAACCTGAACTACACATCTTCGCATAATAATAATTCACAACCGAATCAAAAATCTAATTCTTTGTCTACTATTTTTGACTATTCTTTAGCACCGCAGTATTTCTTAAGAAAAGAATCGGATGATAATTCTTTGTTTCTTAATATTAGTGCTAATGGGACTTATGCTAGGCAGTCAAATAAAAATCAGAGTACTACAACATCATATCCCATCGTTGGACAGGAAGTATCATATTCATTCTCGGAAAATGACAACCATAATAGCCGTTCTAGAGTAGTATTTGATATTACTAGTTCCTGTAGAAATTATCTAAATAACAGTATGATCTTTTATGCACTGACTTCTGATATGCGCCTGAGCCTGAATGATGAGTATTACACAAATTCCCTTACAAAACGCGATAACTATTATTATGGAAGTAAAAATCAGAATTATGACTTTCAATTTGGAATAGGCTGGGGAAAGTACAGAAATGTAACTCCTGTTGTTACAGCATTAAGATTCCAGCAAAGGTTGAAGCAATTAAACCTGCTAAATAATGACCTC
>JAUZPB010000177.1 GCA_030706145.1 Bacteroidota bacterium | reverse complement strand
TAGAAATGGAGCTTTGTGGCTTCCACATTTCTTTAATTTCTATGCCGTTTTCGGCAGAGAAAGAAAAGAGCTTACAACAAAATGGGGAAAGGGGTTGTCACTTGGTACACCAGATGGATATAAGTTTTTTCTAGACCTGGGTCCACTAAAAAATATCAACAAAAAATATTACCACAATGAGATTAAATTTTGGAACGAAATTATAAAGCATCCGGATTATGACAAGTTCTGGCAGGAAAGAAGCCTTATTCCTAATCTGAAAAATATAAAGCCTGCTATATTAACTGTAGGTGGCTGGTTTGACGCCGAAGACCTCTATGGCGCCTTAAATGTATATAAATCAATTGAGAAAAAAAATCCTTCGGCCGATAGCAGGCTTGTAATGGGCCCTTGGTATCATGGCGCCTGGGGAAGATCGAAAGGCGAAGCTCTGGGCAATATATCATTCGGACAGGAGACAGGCCCATACTTTTTAGATAGTATCGAGCTTCCATTTTTTAACCATTATCTGAAGGATAAACAGGATCCTGGCTTATCAGAAGCAACTGTCTTTGAGACCGGAGCTAATAGATGGCAGCATTATGAAGTCTGGCCGCCTAAGAATTCTATGCAGAGAAAATTATATTTCCATCCAGATGGTAAACTCTCTTTTTCTAAACCAGATGTAAAATCAAAAAATGACCATGATGAATATATTAGTGACCCTGCTAAACCTGTCCCTTATACATCTAAGATAACTACAGGTATGGATAAAGACTATATGGTTGAAGATCAAAGATTTGTTTGCAGCAGGCCAGATGTTTTGAGCTATGAAAGTGATACTTTGGAAAATGATGTTACATTTGCCGGTCCACTAAAGGCTGATTTATTTATTTCGACAACAGGAACAGATGCAGATTATATTGTAAAGCTTATCGATGTAATGCCTGACTATACACAGGACAATTTTGTCTCTTCTGGCACCTGTCCGGCTAAGATGGGAGGGTACCAAATGATGGTCCGCGGTGAGATCATGAGAGCAAGGTACAGAAACAGCTTTGAAAAACCAGAGGCACTAAAGCCAAACGAAGTGGCAAAAGTTGATTTTGCTCTTCAGGATGTGAACCATACATTCAAGAAAGGGCACAAGATTATGATACAAATTCAAAGTAGCTGGTTTCCGCTCTCTGACAGGAACCCACAGAAGTTCGTAAATATTTATGAGGCTGATGAAAAGGATTTTCATAAAGAAGTGCAGAGAATATACCATTCACAAAAGTATCCATCAGGTGTCTATGTTAATGTTTTAGAAAAATAAGTATCCTCATAAAGTCTATTTTTTTGAAGGAGCCGCTTTTTTTTGCAGCATGTATTTTTTTATTTGCATGCTTCTAAAAAAACAGGCTCCTTTTTTTATTCTATCTTTTTGAATTATAGACTTCAGCAAAAGTTTTAGAAAATTCTTCAATTGATGTGTGAACTGTATTTTCAGCACTGCGGCTATAACCTTTATCAGATTTCCCTGCATTAAAAAACTTACTTAGACCTACAAATCCTTCTGCTGTATTTTTTGACAGCCCGGACTGAACCATACCATTTATTGCATCTTCATAAGAGAATTGAACATATTTAAGGTCATCTTTCCCAATTGCTTTCCCCAGGACTTTTGCTACTTCGTTAAATGTAACTACTCTTTGTCCAAGTATATATTTAACCTCAAAACCCTTAAAGTCTAGTCTATCGAGGTGCTTTGCTGCGACTTCTGCAATATCTTTCGTGCAAACCATCTCTATTGGTAGATCGCCCTTCGTCGGTGAGCCCAGTACACCCATATTTTTAATTATATCAATTTGACTAAAGAGATTTTCCATAAAATAACCAGGGCGGAGTATAAGTATATTGATGTTTCTTAAGCTTTTTAGCTTTTCTTCTAAGTAATGCAGCCCTTCTACTATTCCTGTCCCTTCGGGCAGCTCAGCTCCTATTGAGCTTAAAGCTACAATGTTTTTGATCTCTGACGACTCTACGGCCTTTACTATTGAGTCACTTACATTTTTATAGTGAGACAGGTAGTCATTTCCCGTGTAATTTGGCGGTATCATTGCATATAAGGCGTTTGCTTCCTTGAAGGCATTTTTCAAAAACTCAGCATCTAGCACGTCTCCGGCCATTGCTTTTGCTCCTTTGCCTGAAAGCTCTTTTAGCTTGTCTTCATGCCTTGCAATTACAATTACTTTTCTGCCATTTTCAAGTAACTTATCTGCAACTTTACTGCCTGTATTGCCGGTCGCTCCGGTAACGACATAAATATTCTCCATAAAACCTCCTTTTTGATCTCTTTATTAAGCTTTTTTTGCTTTTTTCTCTTGCCTAATTATTAATAATAAACTAATTCTTTGATTTAGCAAATGCCTCAAAGACATATTTTTTTAAAAGTGTAAAGAAAATGTGACCATATTTTAGGCAGGACAGTCTTTAGGAATATTAATCTATAATAAGGTATGCCTACTGTCTCATGATAAATGTAACTTTGAGTAGTATGTATAGTACACTCTTTTATGCTTAGGAAAAAAGCTGATTTTTCCCTATATTTATTATCTATGTTGAACAGACTATTTAAATATTGCAAGAATATCCTGGTTTTAGAACAGTTCTATTAGCCCACGCATTTTTGTGCCCTTTTCTGGCATTACCTTTTCTAATCAATTGATTTTTTAATATCAAAACCGTCCTATTTGCGGTTTTTAATAAAAAGCATTCAGGATTTATTATAACTATGAGCATTAGCAGAGAAATAAATAAAAGAAGAACAATGGCGATCATTAGCCATCCGGATGCCGGTAAAACAACCCTTACAGAGAAATTTCTGCTCTTTGGCGGAGCTATTCAGGTTGCCGGGGCAGTTAAATCAAATAAGATTAAAAAGACTGCTACAAGTGATTTTATGGAAATTGAAAAGCAGAGAGGTATTTCAGTTGCTACATCCGTAATGTCATTCGATTATAATGGCGTAAAAATTAACCTTCTCGATACACCTGGTCACAAGGATTTTGCTGAAGATACCTACCGCACGCTTACTGCTGTTGACAGCGTAATTTTAGTTGTTGACTGCGTAAAAGGTGTCGAACCTCAGACAGAAAGACTAATGGAAGTCTGCAGAATGAGAAAAACTCCGGTCATAATTTTCATCAATAAGCTGGACCGAGAGGGAAGGGATCCTTTTGAACTTTTGGATGAACTTGAAGCTAAGCTTGATATAAGGGTAAGGCCCTTAAGCTGGCCTGTTAGCCGCGGACAAAGCTTTAAGGGAGTATATAACCTGTTTAATAAAAGCTTTAATCTCTTCCGCCCTAATAAACAGATATTAGATGATGACCTTCTGGTCATTAATGACTTAGATGATGAGGCACTGCTTTCTAACCTGGGTATTGACAACGTTAGACAGCTAAAAGATGATGTTCATCTGATTGAAGGTGTCTATGACGAATTTGACAGGCAGACCTATCTTAGCGGTGATGTGGCTCCTGTTTTCTTCGGAAGCGCTATTAACAATTTCGGTGTGAAAGAACTTTTGGATACCTGCATCGAGGTCTCACCTGTACCAAGGGGAAGACAGACTGACATAAGACCAATTGAACCTACAGAGGAACAGTTCAGCGGCTTTGTTTTTAAGATACATGCTAATCTGGATCCAAGACACCGCGACAGAATTGCTTTTTTAAGAATATGCTCAGGAAAATTTGAACGCAATAAATTTTTCCACCATGTCAGACTGGATAAAAATTTTCGCTTTTCAAGCCCTGCTACTTTTATGGCGCAGGAGAAAAATATTATAGATGAGGCCTACCCGGGTGATGTTGTTGGTTTGTATGATACAGGTAATTTTAAGATAGGTGATACGCTTACAGAAGGTGAAAAGATAATGTTTAAGGGCATTCCAAGCTTTTCTCCTGAGATCTTTAAAGAACTCATTAATACTGACCCAATGAAGACTAAACAGCTTGAAAAAGGAGTCCAGCAACTTACAGATGAAGGTGTAGCTCAGCTCTTTACACATCAGCTTGGCAACAGAAAGATCATTGGTACTGTAGGTGAACTGCAGTTTGACGTTATTCAGTACAGGCTCCTTAATGAATATGGTGCTTCCTGCCGTTTCAGACCACTGGGCTTTATTAAGGCTTGCTGGATTACTGCTGAGGATAGCCAAAAGATCGAAGACTTCATTCGTTATAAACCAGAAAATACGGCCTATGATAAAGAGGGGAATCTTGTCTATTTTGCTGAATCTGAATGGCTTTTAAGAAAAGCTATTGAGAATAATCCTGGAATTTCTTTCCACTTTACTTCGGAATTCCTCCTAAACAATTAGTTAAAGCCTAAACCCCTAAAGGATAGTCGGCTATATAATTGTTTGTAATAAATTGTCCTTCTAAGAAAAAAAAGCTTCCGGCAGATTGTCTTTACTGCCAGAGGCTTTTTTTTGTTTTTAATCCTTATAGAATCTCAAACTAAATTTTTGTGACTTGTATTAATTCCTTTTTTTTTCAAAAATATAGGAAAAGCTTACACAGAGTCATTTCCATTAAAATAGGGGGCTAGAAGATGATCGGTGAGTGGCTATATGACCAAAATGGCGATGCACGTCTTTATCTTGAAGAAGATAAGCTGATCAGCAAGAGCGGAAAATATCTAGGCAGAATAGAGGAAAACATCGTTTATTCCATAAATGACGAGATTCTTGGCTCCTTCGATAAAGGTGTTATTTATGACAACGATTCCAGACCGATTGTATGGTTTGAAAGAGCTTCGGGCTATATTCCTACTACTACCGATATTTTTGGCGGCGACCCGGACAACTCGGAATTTATTCCAACTGACGAGGATTTGACATCTGCTCCCGGGGATCCTGGGACCTCTGGTGTCCCTTACAAACCCGTAAGTGGTGATTGGTCCGATATGACATTGGAAGATTTCTTCGGAACTGATTTGTAATTCTTTTAGTTGATATAATGAACTAGTTACCTCCTTATTTTGCATTCATATTTGAATATTTCATACTGTAAATTATGAAGAAAGATAATCTATGTCTTTTACTATACTCGTCGCTATTACTATTGCACTCGCAATTATAAGCCAGCTCTACTGTGCAAAGAAAGTGATCTCGACGATAAAACAATTGTTTCCTTCTATCTATGGAAGAAAGACAAAAATTGGAATTACTGTCTTCCTCATAATTTTTAATGTCTATTTCATTTTATTTATTCTCTTCTGGATACGCGTTACCTTTTCTGCAAGTTCCTATCCGCTTCAGAATAGTTTTACATTTAACTTCCTTGTCGTCTATCCGACTTTTATGATTTTTCTTATAACTTTGCAGATTGGACTTTTCCTGCTGCTTTTTGATATTATTAAACTTGTTTTCCTCCCTTTATACTTAAGCAAAAAAGAAATCTGGAAGTCGCTTGAAGCAAAAATAATCCTTGTACTCGTTGTTTTCTTTATGATCTATGTTCCGGTTAGGATCATTGTAGATTACAATGTTTTTCCAGTAAAAAAGGTTGATTATAAAAAACAAAGCCTGCCTGAAGAGATGAATGATTTTAAGATTCTCTTTATTTCCGATATTCATGCCGATCAGTTTACAAATGAAAACAGACTTGGCAGGTTTATTGACAAAGTTAACCTGAATAAGCCTGACCTTGTTTTGATTGCAGGAGACTTGATTACAAAGGGAAATTCCTATATTAACATGTCAGCTGAGTTTTTAGGGAGAATAAAATCAAATTATGGCATTTATACTTGTATTGGCGATCATGATCACTGGGTATATAGGGAAGATCGCAGGCGCAGCGTAAGAGAAATAACTCAGGCTCTGAAAAAGTATGGTATTCCAATGCTCGACAATCAAAACCTTACGTTAAATGTAAGATCCTCCAAACTGCTTCTTACTTTTGTCACAAATACATATGCCGAAAGAATTACCCCTGGCATGTTAAATGAACTTACACAAAATGATGGAAAATCAGACAATCTGAGGATACTTATTACTCACCAACCTAGCAATTTTGTGATAAACAGAGCTGTTGAAGAAAAATACGACCTCATGCTTGCTGGTCATACTCACGGCGGGCAAATTACTTTCCTTTTCCCATTTATAAATCTTACACCTACTTATATTGAAACAAAATATGTAAAAGGAGCCTTCAGGCTAAAAGATACCTTGCTATACGTTACCAGGGGACTAGGTATGTCTGTTATTCCTCTTAGGTATAATTCTTCGCCTGAGATAGTAGTATTTACATTAAAGAGAACCTGAAAAGATTTTTTTCAATCCAAAATTTTGATTAAATTTATCAGGTGAAAAGTTCAAAAAAGAACCTCTGGCATTCATTTCCTAAATTTATCTTTAAGGTAATATTAAAACATGTATAACCGGGATTATATTTTGCTTCTTATAGAGCAATTTGGTTTAGTGTTAAAAAAGATCTTTTTCCATGTGGAAAATAAAGAATACGATAAAGCTTTAGATGAGATTGACCTTGTATATAAAGAACTTCTGGGTGTTGATGGTAAGCTGATAAGGAATATGTCCGATACACAGATTAGCAAGTATCTAAAGCTTTCAGGAAGCACACAGTTTGAAAAGTCTCTCGTAATTGCTGAACTTCTGAAAATTGAAGCTGAAATTGAGGAAATGCAGAACGGTTTTGATGATTATGCACTCGATAAATATTTTAATGCTTTGTATCTGTTTATAGAAGCTTTTGAAAGCCGGGATGAACTAAGAATGGAAAGGTTTCTTTTGGATACAGACCAGATCATTTCTAAAGTTAAGCAGTACATCGATTCCGATTATTTGAAATACAAACTTTTTGTCTACTTTGAGATCAGAGGTTGCTACGCAAAAGCTGAAGATGTTTTGTTTGAGCTAATTGATGAAAACTATCCGGATATACTTTCAAGTGGCAAAGCCTTCTACAAAAGGCTGCTTGAAAAAACAGATGAAGATTTAATAAAAGGAAATCTTCCAAGAGAAGAGGTCCATGAAAGTCTTTCAGATATTGAAAATAAGCTAGAATAATTTTCCCCCTTTTCCTTGCCCTCTCTCCCCAAGTCCCCCAGTCTTTCTTCTTGTCCCAACGCCCCCGTCCCCCCTTCCCCCCATCTCCTTGTCACCCTGTCCCGTCGCCCGACGCCCCTCTTCCCCTTGTCCCAACGCCCAACGCCCCCTATCTCCCCCTCCCAGTGCCCTTGTCCTTCATTTGTGTCCTTCGTCAATTTGTCTTATTGTAATTCTTCAATTAGCCTCTCAAGGCTTACAATTGTCTTGAATCTTTAATGTTATGAATTAACTTTCAGTAAATAGCTGGTAAACTGTGACAGTTTTACCGGGCTAAAAGGACTGGAATTCTCTGCTTACTTATTCCTTATCTGACAAACAGTCACTGTTAATGAACATATGTAATTTTTAACAATTTAAAGGAGGCTTTGATGAAGGCAAACAGATATATACTCTTTGTTGTTTTGGGCTTATTTTTGACAATTTCATTTTCAACAGGGTGCAAAAAAAGCAGTAGCGAGAATAATAACCCCACAGGACCTGTGACAGGCAATACGTCGATTGTTGGTACATGGATGCTTACTAAGATCTCTGTCCCTGGTGCCAATAATACAAAAACAGACTATACTCCACAGCAAGCTGGTGTAATGATAGTCTGGACTTTCAGAAGCGATAATACCGGACAGGTTAGTGTAACTGACTCTGCTGGAACAACAACAAACAAAGGAACCTATACATTTTCTAATAATAACATTAGCCTTAAAGACACATCGGGACAAACCTTACAGATTCCAGTTACATTCACATCAAATAATTCCTTTACAATGCTGACAAATATTGATGTGGACGGTACACCTACGACAGCTACACTGGAATTTACAAGACAAGCATCAAAAAGGTGGGACTTTTATTGATTATCTAAAAACAGGACTT
>JAUZPB010000176.1 GCA_030706145.1 Bacteroidota bacterium | reverse complement strand
CCATAGGCAAGGCCTAGAAAAATATCCACAGCGGCTCCTGCTGCATAAAGGCCGCACTCTTCTTCAAAATAGTTAAAGACTATATTGTAAATTCCAGGAGTTGAGGTCTCTCTTGTCCTTCCAAAACCTGAGTCCATGCCGGCTAATGTCTGAAGCTCAAGTGCGATATGCTCTATTACATGACCGGCCCAGGTCCCTTCCTCTATCCTTCTTAAAAATCCCCCCTCCTCATAATAGCTGCACTGATGAAGTCTTACACTTGGTATTAACTCTTCTATTCTTTCCCTGAATCCGGGAATCATATTTGTCGGCTTTTCTTCGAATTCTTCCAGGTCTAGCCTTATTAAGATCAGATTCTTCCAATAGTTACTCCAGTAGTTTGGCCCTCTTAATGCTCTTATCTCCAGGATACGCATAAATAATCCTAATGTTTGTTATAAACTTCTTCTCTTCTCAGGGTCTTTTTATTATAAAATAAAGAATTGGAAATATAAAGGATATAAAAGGTTGCTTTGAAATTTGTGCATTTATAATGCAGAAGTTATGTTGGTTATTTGATTACAGAAAGTGGATGGAAAACCTGGTGCTCTCTCTCTATATATGTGTGTGTGCCCCAGGTTTTTCCATAAATAACAGGTTATACAAAAATCATAAGTATAAAGTGAATAAGCAGAATTAAATGGTTATCTGCCATATCTTAATTCTGATAGTTGCCTCTGTGGCTATGCATGCTTTGACTTCTTATTACTGATAACCAAAAAGTTCCGGATGAATAAATTAGCTGTAAAAGCTTATTTATATCGAATATTTGGGGTATAAAACAATCAGGATGAATACCAAGACGTGATAGCTCTTCTTTCTCTTCAAAAGAATTTACACTGAGTACCTGAGGAATATTGCTGAATTCTGAATTTGTATGAAAGTAATTAGTTAGTATTTCTATATCACTTTCTTCAATGTTGCTGTCAAGGATTATCAGATCAGGTGACTTTATTTTCCCTTTGTACCCCATATACAATAAAGGCACAATAATATCACTTATGTGAACTATTTTACAACTGATTCGGGGATTATTTGTGTTTAATATTTTTAGCCTGTTATAAAGACATTCTGTGTTTGAGGTTATTAGGAGGATCTCTAGAGACTTATCAAATTCATTTAAATTCATATCAACTACCTTACTTACATGAAACCTTAGCTTGCTTGTTCAGCTTAGCTTCTTACTTTATCTTATCGTATCAACTCTTCAATTCATTAAATTATCGAATAAAGAAATAAATTGTTTATACCTCCAATTTTATTCCTCTATCTTTATTATTCATATTAAAAACTTTTAAGATAAATGAAAGTGATAATTTAATTTTATTATCTCATGAATCGTAAGGTTGTCAGTTTTAGTTGCTTGTGTAGTTCTGAAATAAATATCTGTCTCCTGGACTTAATGTCTGTATTTCTCCTGAATTTAGAAGATTTGCCGCTGTGTCAGTCTTTTGAACTAATCCGAAATCGCTTAAAGAAAAGAGTGTTACTTTGTTCTCACCTACAACATGAAATGTATTGTCGCTGTGAACAATTATCGCTGTGGATTCATCTATGCCTATTCCCAGCATTCCCGGATTTTTCTTTATTGCATCTTTAAGCCTTTCTGTCCTTTTTCTGGTATTAAAATGCTGGTCAATAATAATATTATGCAAAAAACCGAACCCTTCAGAGAGTCTTGCTCTGTTTGGCCTAAAACCTGCCTGAAATGGCGTCTCAATGCTGTCATCCCAATCGGGGTCATATCCTGCAATCATTATCTTGCTCATTATTGCGGCTCCGGCACTAGTACCTGCTATTACTCCACCATGCTTATAAATTTCCCTTATTCTTTCTAGTACCATTGTGTTAAGCAAAAATTCTGCAAGCTTGTTTTGATCTCCTCCGGTAAAGAAAATTCCTTTTGTATCTTCTAGCTTCTTTAAGTTCTCTTCGTCATCTATTTCATTATTTCTTCTGCAAATGTAATTAACATGCGTGCATCCAAGGTCTTCAAGTTCCTTCTTTACTTCTTTTCCTCTTTGCTCTGGAAAATAACTGGCTGCAGGCAGTATTGTTATCTGACTGCCAAATCCTCCTGCAAGCTTTATGAACTCTAACATTAAATAATCCGGCCTGTGCCCGCCACCTATAATAACAAGATTTCCCGCTTGTTTTATCAGATCTTTTGTTCTATAATTTCCTGTCATTTGTCCCTATGTCCATTTCCCTTATAGTTCAACATTTCCTAACATAATTCTAACTATAACATCGAATTATTTCCTGAATATTTTAGCTTGAGTTCTAAAGTTTTAACTCCAAAAATATATACGGAATTCCATTTATTATAGGCATTTATTAAGGGACAAATCCAGACCTTTCCTTCACTGTGACGGGCAATTGGAAGTTACTTAGATGTAAATGTATATGTGTGATTAAAATTTGTAACCGGCTGTTATATAGATTGAACTTTTGAAATTCCCTGGATCGGAAAGACTCTTTTCACCCCAGCTGAAAATAGCCTGAAGCGGCCCTAAGGGGGAAAGAAGCTCTACTCCAAAACCGTATCCCCACATTAGCCTTTTACTATCATGTTGTATATCTGTGTTGGCTTCATAATTATATCCGGCGTTTCCTATGAGCTTAAGAAAAATATCCTTTTTATATTCATACCTGTAATCAAATCTTGCAAGTATGAAATTATTTACTGGCAGCTGGTTGTAATCATATCCAATGAAGTTTTCCGGACCTCCAAGAAAAAATGTCTTGTAGACCGGAAGATTCTTGCTTTGCCCGTAAAAGCCATATATTCTTGTCGTATGCCTTTTGAAAAGTGTCTCATAAAAGTCCATCGAGCAGCTTACCTTCCAGTAATCAACATCTGAATGGAAATTCTTGACTGCTTTTTCTGCATCTGCCGTAATAAGTATTCCATGCCTTGGCAGAAGAATATCATCTAAAAGATCAAGATCCATTGTGGCTTGTATTTTCCTGATCCTGTCTTTATATGTGCGGTATTGCGTTCTGTCTGCAATGTCGGGTGCAGTATTCATGTATTCATGACTATACTCGGTTTCAATTACCCAGAACTTCTGTGGGGATATTCCAATCCCTACATCTAGCTGTGAGGAATTATCTGAGTATGCCGCAACCTTCTCTCCACTGTGATTATAAACATTATAAGGAATATTTTTATAACTGAACCTGAAATATGGATAAACAGGATAACTTAACGAGCGCGTAGGATAGGAGAGCATCGACTTAAACCTGGTTAGCCCTGCAAACTGAAGCTCTGTTTCTGTCCAGGCCCCCGGAAATAATATATTGTTCGTCTGGATTCCTATTATTCCAACTAACTTATAGAAGTTATCATAACGCAGACCTACAAGAAGCTTTCTAAGTGACTTTTCCTTAACTTTCAGTATTAAATTGACTCTCCCATCTTCCAAGGGCTGAAGCTCATAGTTTATTGTCTCAAAGTATCCTAAACTGTAGAGATCAGTTATACTGCGCTCTAAAAGCTCCGGATCAAATTTGTCTGAGGCCTTGATTCCTAAAAGATTGTTTATAAATTCAAAGGGAAGTGATTCGTTTCCCTCTATCGTTATACTGTAAATTAAGGGTCTATTCCCAGGTCTTACTGAAGATCTTTTTGTGGAAATTTCTTTTGGCAAAAGCTCCTCTTTTGTCTTTAGATCGGCATAATAATCGGCATTTAACGAATCGAGCATCTTTTTTAACCTAATAAACTTTGGCAGACTTTCCTTTGCTGCTTCATTGCCAATGTTAATTATCTCACTGATCTTCTCTTTATCAAAGTCTGCAGCAGTATAATCGTTTATTTGCGGCTTTATTAAGATGTCTGTCTGCTTTTGCTGCACTTCTTCTTTTTCGTAGCCGGGAATGCTGGTTATTTGATCAATTATATCTAAAATGCTGGTAAGATTCTTTACACCTTTGGGCGGGGTGCCTACGTTAACTCCAATTGTAAACTCTGCCCCCATTTTCTTTGCAACATCAACAGGAAAGTTATTTAACAGCCCGCCATCAATCAAAAGGTAGTCGTCCCATTCTACAGGACTAAATACCGTTGGAATTGACATCGTTGCCCTCATCGCTTTTGCAAGAGATCCTTCCTTTAATATTATCTCTTTTCCGCTTACAAGATCTGTTGCTACAAGCCTTATGGGGATTGGCAGACTGTCAAAATTTGTAGCCTGATTATGCGTTACTACTAACTTTGACAGCAAAAGCGAGATTTTCTGACCACCGATCAGACTGCTTGGTATAACAGGTGTAGAACCTTTTATCTGAAATTCGATCTGGTATTTGCCCGAGTTCTTGATCCTGAAGTGAGGCATCTGCCTGCGCTCTGGTGTGTCGGTGAAAATTTCTTTCCAGTCTGTATTTCTAGCCAGATCTTCTATCTCGTCTGGACTAAAGCCTATTGAGTATAACGATCCTACTATTCCACCGATACTTGTGCCTGCTATATAGTCTATTGGTATATGAAGTGAGTCAATTATCCTTAAGGTTCCAATGTGAGCAAAACCCTTCGAGCCCCCGCCTGAGAGTACCAGACCTATCTTTGGCCTCTCTTTTGCAAAAGAAATAAAGCTAAGGAGTACAATAAACAGGGATAATATTTGTATTGTCTTTTTTCTGGGCTTCACACTTTTTTAGGGTTTTGTTTTTGCTTTCTATATTTAGTTAAATTGCTTGCGTAAAAATACGATTAGATTGGGAGAAAACGAAGCACTTTTTCGCCCCTGTCTATGCCCTCAAAATTAAACACCTGCCTTAAAAAATTACATTAAAACTAAGATTATTCTCAAAAATAAAATGAAATTTCACCAAAATTGAAAAAATTTTTAATTCTGAGAAACAAACAATCTGCTTTTTAGCTTAAAAACAGGATATTCGGATATTATTTTATTGAGGCAAAGAATTTGCAGCATTTTAATTCTCAATGCAACATTTTGGGAGTCTAAAAATGCAAATTAAGCTAGATAACAGTGTCGATAAATTTGCCGGCGAGATAGAGTCCTTAAGTGGATTTAATGTTTATGATTGTTATCAGTGTGGTAAATGTACTGCCGGTTGCCCCGTCGCTCAGTTCACCGACGAATCCCCGACAAAGTTGCTCCGTCTTATCCAGCTAAATCAAAAAGATCAGGTCCTTAAGTCTAAAACACCTTACCTTTGCGCAACATGCAACACCTGCTCGGGCCGGTGCCCAATGCAGATCGATGTTACAAAGATCATGGAAACTATTCGCATCTACGCAAAGAAAAATCATATTAAACCACCTGTCCAGGAGGTCAATACCTTCAGTGATGTTTTCCTCGACTCTGTTCATTCAGGCGGTAGACTCTTTGAGTTCGGTATGACTCTGAACTATAACCTTAAGAACATGACCCCTTTTCTGAATGCCCAATTGGCTCCGGCAATGCTTAAAGTGGGCAAGTTATCCTTTATAAGACAGAAAACTAAAAACAAAAAAAGATTAAAAGATATTTTTGATAAATCCGATTACTTTGAGCCCAAAGAAGAAGTAAGTAAAAAAGAACATTAGGAGTGTAAAATGACTTACGGATACTATCCGGGCTGCTCTCTGCATGCTACGGCTAAAGAATTTAATATCTCTATGCGTGCAGTCTGCAAGGCTTTTAATATCGAATTAACCGAAGTTGAGGATTGGAATTGCTGCGGCGCTACACCTGGACATACCACAAAAGAGGAACTGGGACTTGCCCTCCCTTATTCTAACCTTATCAATGCCTCTAAACAGGGCCTGGATAATATTGTGGCCCCTTGCGCTGCTTGTTATAACAGGCTTAAAAGTGCTGACTATTCGGTTAATAATTCTCCTTTAGTAAAAGAAAGAATGAGCCAGATCATTGGCGAAGAAAAACAACGCGATGTTAAGATATTTAATGTCCTCGAGTTCTTCAGGGATGTATATGGCCTGGATAAACTTAAAAGTGAAGTTAAAAAGCCTCTTAGTAACCTTAATGCAGCTTGCTACTATGGATGCCTTCTTGTCCGCCCATCTAAGGTCCTGCAATTCGATGACGAGGAGGACCCTCAGTCAATGGACCAGATAATGCAGACTCTGGGAGCAAAGACTGTCGACTGGTCATCCAAAACAGAGTGCTGCGGCGGAAGCCATGCAATTCCTGAAACTGAAATTGTGCTTGAACTTGCTCGCAGGATATTCTCTTCTGCAGTGAAGGCCGGTGCTGATTGTATTGTGGTTGCCTGCCCACTGTGCCATTCTAATCTGGATATGCGCCAGAAACAGATCAATGCCCGCTATGGGACTAACTTTGATCTTCCGGTCTTTTATATTACAGAGCTTATTGGACTGGCTTTAAATATTAGTCCTAAAGACCTTGGAATGAATGCACATTTTGTTGATACTAAAATAGTTATAGAAAAAATAGGCTAGTCTTAGCCTTTAATTATTTCTTAGCAGAAATAATTCAAAGTAAATATTATCTGACTTTAGTTCAGATTTCTTTTTCAAAACAAAAAAAAAGAGAAGGAGTAATCCAATGGCTCGCATTGGGGTATTTGTTTGCCATTGCGGTGAAAATATCGGAAGAACTGTCGATTGTGCTCAGGTTGCTAAAAAAGCCGCATACCTTCGGGATGTCGTCTATGCGATTGACTATAAATATATGTGCTCCGATCCTGGGCAGACAATGATCAAAGACGCCATTAAACAATATAACCTCTCGGGCGTTGTCATTGGCAGCTGTAGCCCTCTTATGCACGAGAAAACCTTTAGACGCGCAGTTGAAGAGGCTGGACTGAGCCCCTATCTTTGCGAGATAGCAAATATTAGGGAGCATTGCTCCTGGGTCCATGAGGATAAAGCTATTGGGACTGAAAAAGCTCTGGACCTGATACGCATTATGGTTGAGAAGGTTAAAAGAGATATTCCTTTAGCCCCAATTAAAATACCCGTTACTAAAAAAGCTATGGTTATTGGCGGCGGCATTGCAGGCATTCAGGCTGCTCTGGATATTGCCGATGGTGGTAAGGAAGTTATATTGGTCGAAAAATCCCCTTCGATCGGGGGACATATGGCCCAGCTTTCTGAGACTTTCCCTACACTCGACTGCTCCCAGTGTATACTTACTCCCAAAATGGTAAGTGCAAACTCTCACAAAAATATAAAGCTTTATACTTATTCTGAGGTAGAAAGCGTAAGCGGATATATTGGCAACTTTAATGTTACTATAAGAAAAAAAGCACGCTATATTGATGAGAAGGTCTGTACAGGATGCGGAATTTGCCAGGAGAAGTGCCCTATTAAGAAAATTCCAAGTGAGTTTAACGAAGGCCTCGGCATGCGCAAGGCTATCTATGTCCCTTTCCCTCAGGCAGTGCCTAATAAACCTGTAATAGATACGGAACATTGCACGAAGTTTAAGACAGGTAAATGCGGCCTGTGCGAAAAACTCTGCGGCCCTAAGGCTATAAGATTTGACCAGACAGATTCATTCGTAAATGAGGAAGTCGGAGCAATAGTCGTTGCAACTGGCTATGACCTATATACAATCGATAAAAAGACAACAGATGACACCTTAAAGGGCTATGGTGAATATGGTTATGGAAAATATCCCGACGTGATCTCGGGCCTCCAGTTTGAAAGGCTCGTCAGCGCTTCCGGACCAACCTTCGGTGAACTTAAAAGACCTTCGGATGGAAAAACTCCCGAGACTGTCGTATTTGTTCAGTGCGTCGGTTCAAGAGATGAGGCAAAAGGCGTTAGCTACTGCTCTAAGATTTGCTGTATGTATACGGCAAAACATACAATGCTTTATAAACATAAGGTCCATAACGGCAAGGCCTTCGTCTTCTATATGGATATTAGAGCTGGCGGAAAGAACTATGATGAGTTTGTACGCAGAGCAGTTGAGGAAGATGGCGCAATATACCTAAGGGGCAGAGTATCAAAGATCTCCCAGGAAGGGGATAAGCTTATCGTAAAAGGCGCTGATACACTTAGCGGTAATCAGGTTGAAATTGAGGCCGATCTGGTCGTACTTGCTACGGCTATTGCTGCTCAGCCAGATATTGTCCCACTTGCTCAGAAACTTGGCGTGGGCTATGACCAGTATCATTTCCTTTCAGAGGCTCATCCGAAGCTTCGCCCTGTTGAGACCAATAGCGCTGGAATTTTCCTTG
>JAUZPB010000175.1 GCA_030706145.1 Bacteroidota bacterium | reverse complement strand
TTGCGAATCTGAATCTTGATTTTTGTTGTTTCCATTGCACCTTAACTCAACAAGCAATCTTATCAGGAAAAAGATATAATATGTTTAATGTTCAATTATTTCATTATACATGCAATCTGATGTTTAATGTATGAATTTTCCTGCAAAAATAATATTATAAAAGAAGGAGGCTGTTAAGGTGAGATTAATAAGTAATTCCGTTGAGTTAGTTTCCAGAGCAGTTGACATGAATCTATAAATATCTTAATTTCCAAATCAGCAATTGAGGCTAATACAGAATATGACTGACATTTAGTCAGATCTTTTACGGAGGACAGCACAATGCGTTTACCTGCTTTAACATTCTTAGCACTAAGTTATCTTTTTATAACTGAATTTACTTTAGCTCAGGGAACACTTCCTGAAGGTAATTTTTCCCGGCAAAGAAAAAACCCGACTATAACAAACAAAAAACCGGGACACGTTTATGATACTTTTTCAACAAAAGACAGTGTGCACGTAATTGATACTGATCTTACAGAGGTAGTTGATCTGATTGTTGAATTTACGGACGCGCCCATGTTCATTCAGCAAAAGCAGAATGCTCTAAAAAAGGTAAGCATTTCTCAGTTTCAGGCAAAACAGAACCAGTTTACAAATGATCTATCAAGATTATACGAAAACTCAAATAAAGCATATTCATTAACATTCAGTAAACCTCAGAAAAAAAGAGAATACCATAAGATCTTTAATGGAGCAAGCTTAAGTTGTCCAAGAGTAATGATAGCAGCAATTGCATCTCTTCCTTATATAAAGAAAGTATACTTAGATGAAGAAGTAAAAGCTACACTGAATGAAAGTGTAAAGATAATTGGTGCAGATTCAGTATGGTTTAATTATAAGGATCAGGGTGATAGTGTTATCGTTGGAATAATTGATACAGGAATAGATTACATGCATCCTGCTTTAGGAAGGGGCTTTGGCAAAGGATACAAAGTAATTGGAGGCTACGACTTTGTAAATAAAGACAATGATCCTATAGATGATGAGGGCCATGGGACACATGTAGCTGGAATTGTTGCTGGAAATTCTGACAGCCTAAAAGGTGTAGCTCCAAAAGCACTCCTGGTTGCATATAAGGCATTGAACTCTGCAGGCCGTGGAGTATCATCTGATATTATTGCTGCGATAGAAAAGACAGTCGATCCTAATGATGATGACAATAGTGATGATAAGCTTGATGTAGTAAATATGAGTTTAGGAAACAGCAGGGGTGATCCTTTTGATCCTATGAGCATTGCAGTAAATAATGCAGTAAAGCAAGGTGTTACATTTTGTATTGCTGCTGGCAACGATGGAGAATATAGGATGATCGGAAGTCCCGGAACTGCAGAGTTAGCTATAACAGTCGGAGCCACTGATAAGCAGGATAAGTTAACTTATTTCAGTTCAAAAGGTCCTGTAAAAAAAACATATATTGTAAAACCCGAAATACTGGCTCCCGGTATGTACATAAAATCAAGCCTGCCTGGTGGTAATTACGGGTCCAAATCCGGTACTTCAATGGCCAGTCCTCATGCTGCCGGAGTCTGTGCACTTCTAAAACATATGCACAAGGACTGGAGTCCGGAGATGATAAAGTCAGCAATTATGTCTTCGGCAAAGGATCTCTCACTTGATGAAATGAGCCAGGGTGCAGGACGCCTTAATGCATTAAAAGCTATGAATGTAACTACATTAGCGTATTCCCCGATACTTAACTTTGGAATAGATACACTTAATAGTTCAACCTGGACAAAATCCGATACAATAACAATAACAAACAGGTCGGCATCTTTTCAAAGCTATAATGTAAATATCAGAGGGATCAAATCAGGCATCACAATCACGCCTGACCAGTCTAACTTTATTTTACAGGCAGGAGAATCAAGACAGCTTATATTTACCTTAACTGTAGATAATAATACTGTTCCAAATGTTGTAAGTAATACTTTTTCATATAGTGGGAAAGTCGAGATTAATGGTTCCCGGGATACATTAAAATTACCCTGGTCATTTTTAAAATCGCCTATTTTCTTTATTTCATTTGATATACCAGTTTTAGAATGTGTAATATATAATGGAGCAATTGGTTTTGCCACAGAATACCCATGGCATTCCACCGACATGTGTTCATTTGAAGCACCCTTGGCTTCCGGTAAATACAATATATTTGTCAAATTCATTAATCAAAATAATGATAAAGCCGAATATCTATACGTATGCAGAAGAGATATTGAAACGAAAGGTTACAAGAGCATAATAATAAATTCATCTGAAGCAAATAAGGAAATCTACTTAAAGGGAGTTGATGAATCAGGAAGGGAACTAAGCAGTCTTCCAAATTCTATTAAGAGAGTCAATTTTTTCGAAACAATGAAAAATTGTGCTTTTGTTTTCGCAGGGGTTTATTCTGCTAATGATCCTGTAATACGATCTTCTGTTCTTCCTGATTCTTTTGCAATTTGGGCAGGTCAGTTCCAGGTTGATACAGATAATGAACACAAAGTAAGAATGATCAATTATCCTGCTATTACAGGTATAAAAGAAAACATTACATTCACAAATTCGCCAAATGATTTTCTTAAACAGAATATAAGCCTTACACTTCCACCTGATTCCGGGAGTGCGTGCGCTGTTTTTACATGTTCTGGTTTCTTCCCAGATGAACAATATTACATAAATGGTACATTAATTTATGATAAGAACTGGAGCGGAGCCTTATACATGACACCGCAATTAAGAAATGACTTTTATTATAGCGCATCACTATATGCATTTCAAAAATCTGCTGATTTAACTCAATTATCGGGATATTATCCTCCAAGTCCGTTATATTATACAAAACCATTCATGACAAAAGACGACAGTATTATGTGTTACAGCGGTCTTAAAGGACCGGATATATTTGTATCATGGAACAATGGAGCAATGAATTTCGGAGATGGTCCTATCTTTCCCGTTTGGGAAGATAAAAGCAGTCCATTTTCAAAATACGGATCATCGGATTATCGTTTATATTTTCGGCCTAATTTCTACGGACAGTTAAATGAAATCAGAATTTTGGATGTAAAGCATTCTACCTATACAATTTATGACAGTCAGAATAAGATCGTTGCAAGTAATCCACTAAACATGTATTCTCAGGTTAGTTTGCCTGCAGGTAAGTATAAGTATGAATTAACTAATGACTATTATACTGTAGTCGGACAATTTGGGAAGGGCACATTAAAGGCAGACCTCTCAACATCTGCATATACTCCTGCAATAACAACTCTAAGAGTGCTGAACTCCTCTGGGACACCAGTAAGTAAAATTAAAACAGGAGATATGGGAAAAATTTCTTTTTCAGTGCGCAGCTCATCTTTTAACTCAATTGATACCTCTGCAACAAAACTCTTCTTAAAGAAAAACGGCACAACTGAATGGGAAGAAGTAAATATCGGAAAAAGAACTAATGATAGTTATCTTGGAGTAATTAATGTTGCAAGCATTGGTAAATACGCAAATATGGATTCTGCTTTGATAGACATAAAAATAGTTACGCAGAATAAAGATAAGAACAAGATAGAGTGGGCACTTGAACCGGCATTTGTAGTTGGAAATTATACATACACTGCAGTGGAAGAAAAGAAGGACACTTATTCAGCCATTCCAAAAGAGTTCACGCTATATAATAATTTTCCAAATCCATTCAATCCAACAACAACCATTAGCTACTCTATTCCTAAGCAGTCTCATGTTGAGCTGAAAGTCTATGACATGCTGGGAAGAGAAGTAACTACATTGATAGATAAAGAGCAGAATGCAGGAGAGTATAAAGTAAAATTTAATGCCTCTTCGCTGCCCTCCGGAATATATGTGTATACAATTCAGGCAGGTCAATTTAGAGATGCGAAGAAGCTTATGCTTTTGAAATAATTATTTCTGAAAAAGCCTGTTTTGTATCATTTGTCCTAAAATTAAATCAGCAATTCTTTTGTGACCGGCCTCATTTACCTTAATGAGGTCTTCACAGAAAAGAAACTCCTTCTGTTCATTTTCCAGTCCAAGAAAACTAACTGCAGGATAAAACAAGCATAATTGTGATTTTGAGCAACACCAAACATTTTTATTCTTTTGTATCATTATATAAATATCAATTTTTATATATTTTCATAATCAGAGTAATTCAGGGAAGTCCCACTTCTTCTCAGATACAATGTAAAACATAGCTTAAGATAACACAATTCGAGAGAAACGATGAGAACCAAGATATTTATTTTGTGGATACTATTTTCTTTTGTTTTAACTATTTCATGCGGTAACCTATTCGCCGAATATTATGAGAACTATGCTGAAATTCATGATTTTACAATAAAGGGTTACATGTCAGGATCGAGCCGTATTATAGACAGGCCTTTTGCAATCTCCGTAGAAATAAATACTCAGGGATATACCGATATAGATAAGCCGGCTGAAATAGCGCTGAATTTTTCAAATTACTTCAGCACTTATAAAATAACGCAGTCCTTTGACGATAATTCAATAATACTAGTCGAGACTGACAAGGCTGGTACGCTCATAGACTCAGCCGTAGTATTTCAATTTGATAAAAGTCCAAATTATAACCAACAAACAAATGCCTCTGGGACATTGATATTTTTACTAAAAGGAACGACAGAGCCAAATACTACCCGTTATTTTCAAATTCACTTCGACACTACGGGCAGTAAATATTATCCGCCTCAATTCTCCTCGTCCCTTTCGATAACAGACAACATTATGCATGCCGGTCAATTAAGCTATAAAATTTCCGATGGTATTAATGCGACGTTTTATTTTCAGAAGCAGGGAGCAGGATTCGCAAGTATTATTGATAAGGATGGGAAAGACTGGGTAAACTACAGTACTAACACACAGAATGAACAATACAGAGGGATTCCAAATCTTGGCGTCTGCGGCCATCCTGGATATCCCTTGCCTGGCGATCCATCCACACTTGGTTCAACCAGTACAATTATTTCAGAAGGTCCTCTTAAAATAAAAATCCGATCAATAACATCAGACAATAACTGGGAATTCACCTGGGAATTTTATCCCAACTTTGCAACTATGACAATGTTAAAAAATGGCGGGAATTACTGGTTCTTGTACGAAGGTGTTCCCTACGGCAATCTGGATCTAAATTCCGGTTATACTGTAAGGAATACGCGATCGCGTTTACCGGCCAGTCAAAGCTGGACAATGGGAATACTCCCAAGTCCTAAATGGGTTTATTTCGGAGATACAAGGGTTAAGAGAACCTTATTTCTAGCAATGCACGAAATGGATAATCATAATGATTACTATAGGCCGCTTATTGCAAGTCAGGATCCTGCAAACATGACCGTATTTGGATTCGGCAGACAAGACCCTGTTCAACCTTCAGGACATCTGCTTACGATCGTACCAGCCCATTTCACAATTGGATTTGTTGATGACACAACGTTTTCTACCATTTCCAGGATTGTAAATTCGGATATTTCAGCTCTTGGAATTACGATTAAATATACTCCCCCCCGCCTGAATATTCCACAGTCCCCTGTTCTCATTTCACCAATCAATAATTCAGAAAGAGTTCCTATTGATAGTCCATTTTTATGGGATAATTCGCAAAATGCCGAGGCTTATCAGTTTCAAGCATCTGTAAATTCTTCTTTTGATTCCGGCTTAATTGATTCTTTGGGTATCAAAGATACAGTCTATAAGCCAGGGAATTTGATAGACGGCCAATTATATTACTGGAGGGTAAGAGCCATAAATAATTCGGGCAGAAGTGATTTTTCGGAAACAAGGGATTTTATTACAAAGCTGAACAAGCCTGATCAGCTTCAGGCAACTTATGTTCCTCCTTATCATATTCAGCTTAAGTGGGTAAATAATTCTCTTGCAGCACCCGGCTTTATTGTTGAAAGAAAAGACTCGGTTTCAGATTACCAAAAACTTGACACAACAAATTCTAATATAACATTTTACAACGATACCACTACGGTTCCCGGAGTATCATATACCTACAGGGTAAGAGCCATAAACCGCCTGGCATTATCGGATTATAGTAATACTGTTCAGATATCATATAATATTACCTCTACTGAAAATAAGGGAAATATGATCACCGATTATACTTTAAGCCAGAATTTTCCTAACCCCTTTAATCCGTCTACAAGAATAAGTTATTCTCTGCCAAAAGAAAGTAATGTAAAAATAAGAGTATATGATATCGAAGGAAGAGAATTGCGAGCATTTGATTTCAAAAATCAAAAATCAGGAATTTATAATGTTTTCTTTAACTCATCCGGATTGACGTCCGGAGTTTATTTCTACGGAATAACTTGCGAAGCTGTGGATGGTTCAAAGTTATATAAAGCAGTAAAAAAGATGATATTCATCAAATAGTGCCATTTGGCACTATTGTAAGTAGTTTTATTGAAAGCAGTTATATTTATTCTTCCTGGCAGAAGACAATGAAGATGCGAATTCTATTATAGACTGACCGAAGCATAACATCACTAATCAAAATGCAAGGACTTGAAATTTCTCATAATCATGCGAATTCCTTGCATAGGGATAATTGCCCAATCAGGTCTATTGTTTAATTCGTAATCGACTTCATAAATTGATTTATCTATCAGGAATATGTCTAAAAGAATATTTAATTCATCTTTTTCTTTGGGTACAATATCAAATTCTTTTATAGTTTCCAGGTATGAATTAAGAAAAGCACAGGCAATTTTGAAAAAATAAATGTAAATTAAAGCTGTAATAGCAAAAAAATTATACTGGTCAAACTTTGCTACAGGAGATTTCATAATATGCATAGGTTTGTTTTATTTTTTGCAGTTATTACAGTTTTTTTTACCCTGGATAAATCTGATGCGCAGACAATCTATTCTTCGGGTAATCTTCTCAGAATTCCATTTGATTGCAAGCAGATCAATGAGGCAGATACACTCGAGACCTGGAATGAAAGAAGTTATGCCTCAGGAAGCACGCGCGCCTATTCATACACGAAATATTATGATCATATCAAAACTCCCCTTCGCAGCTATTTCCTAAAAAAATACGAGAATCTTACAAGTTCCCCCAATTTCGAATGGTATGAGGGAAGTCAGCTTGTTGAAAATGAAGGTTTAATGAAAAGCAGGCAGATCGGTATTCTGCCAGGTCCCGGCTGGGATGTACGTGAACCATATATGCTTCGCAGAACAGTAATAACTGAAACAAAAAATGGCGTATTGTTTAATAATGGTGCATTTGGTAATGCTTTTCTTTTTAATAATGACTCTCTTTTAAAATTAACAATATATCAGCCTTATGGATCTAACACTACAGTGGCCGATTTGATGAGAGCAATAATTGGAAGAGTAAAAGATAAATATATGGCTGTTTTCGTTGATCCAAATATGAGAAGTAACTATCATTATCGATTAATTGATCCCGATGATTTCCCAAATATAGATACAACGAAATCGATTAAATTAAGTGTTATAGGTGATTCCAACTTTATACTTAATAATGGACATTTTTATCCTAACACAATTACCCAGGCAAGGAATATTACAGGTGATCTTTTTGCATTAACATCAGATGTAGAACCGGGGCTTAGTATATTTAGATTTACCGACACAGCAATTTATTATGTAAAAAATGTATTAATCGATGAACTACAATATGGATCTACCTACATTCCTAAATGGGAATTTAGAAATAATAAGCTCTTCCTTTTAACCTCCAGGGAAATTGTGAGTTATGAATTCAAGGCTTCCGATACTACTTTTACAAACAGGAAAGTATTGGTAGATAGTCTTGATTATCAATATTTTTATTCCTTGTATGGTATTACTGGCAATTTCGGTGTTGATAAGAATATGAAATATGCCGCAAAGATATTCAAAGGTGGGGAAAAGAAATATCAGGATACGCTTAAAATATTTGATATTGACAAAGGTGAATTTATTAGCAGTATTGTACTGAACAACATAAAAGATCCTTTTATGCCTGTTGTGGATTCGCCATATGTTTATGTTCACCAGATACGATATCAGTATACAGGTTTTGACGAAGAGAATACTGTAGTTGCAAAAACTTATAGGCTCACGGCATATCCTAATCCTTTTAACCCTGCTACTACAATTAGCTACTCTATTCCTAAACAATCCCGCGTTGAACTAAAAGTCTATGACATACTGGGCC
>JAUZPB010000174.1 GCA_030706145.1 Bacteroidota bacterium | reverse complement strand
TTTATATCTTTACCGTTTTGTGTAACAGTTTCATAGATCTCAAGAGGGTTCTTCAGGAAGAACTGGTCATCAGGAATAAGGTTAACCTGATCCTGCTGGTCCATATCATCATCTTTCTGAGCTTCTGTATCAGCAGCTTTCTTAGATTTCTTTATCTTTCCTTTTTCCTTTGGCATCATGTAACCAACAGTAACCTGATCAGGGTTGAAGTATTTCTTCATTACTCTCATTATATCGTCTTTATTAACTGTAAGTACACGATCAAAAAAAGGTTTCATCTGGTCATAGCCGAAGAAAGCTTCCCAGCGGCTAATGCGGGAACCTATATCTGCGTTTTTAGTATAGCTAGTGACTTCGCCGAATTTATAGCGGTTTTTAACTTTTTCAAGTTCACGGTCAGTTACAGGAGTATTCTGCATCAGAGAAATTTCGTCCCAAACGATCTGTTCAGCTTTTTCAGTGCTGCTATCAGGTCTCATACTAACAGAGATTGAGAACAATCCTGGATCCTTAGTCATACCGAATCCGCCTGCGGCCATAGAAGCGATCTGTTCTTTTTCAACGAGGCGTTTGTAAAGTCTTGCATCTCTGCTTTTCTCAGCCAGGATCATTCCAGCAACGCGCAGAGGAGCAGCATCTGAATCCATATAAGAAGGAGCATGGAAAACCAATCTAAAAGATGGGCTTGTAACGTCATTGTGATAAACTGTAAAAGTTTTTCTAACCTTCTGAGGCTGTTCAATGGCATACATTCCAGGGACTTCAGGACCTTTTGGAATATTTGCATAATATTTCTTAACAAGTTCCATTATCTTATCTGTATCGAAATCGCCGACCAGTACAAGAAAAGCGTTGTTAGGAGTATAGTATGTTTTATAGTAGTTATAAGCGTCATCTCTTGAAATGTGATTTAAATCGCTAGGCCAGCCGATAATAGGATCCCTGTTAGGATGGCTATCATAAGCTATAGAATTCAAAGTCTCCTGAAAAACTCCATTAGGAGTACTTTCAGTTCTCATTCTTCTTTCCTGTTTTATAACTTCAACTTCAGGTTTGAATTCCTCTGGTTTGAATGAGCTATTTAACATACGGTCAGATTCAATATCCATTGCAAGTTCGATCTTGTTTGCAGGCAGATATTCGAAATAGCTAGTCATATCGTTTGCAGTAAAGGCATTGAAAATTCCTGAGTTTTCAGAGATAGTCTTTGATACCTGTCCTTTACCATATTTCTTAGTGCCTTTGAACATCATATGTTCAACTATATGTGAAATACCTGTAATGCCAAGTTTTTCATTTCTGGAACCAACCTTATAAGTAAGCTGGTGATAGATCAAAGGAGCAATGTGACGTTCAACAGTAAGGACTTCAAGGCCATTGTCAAGTTTATGGCGATAAAGCTTACCTTCCTCATACTTGTCTTTTTTAACAGCCCAGAGCTGTGTAAAAGAGACCAGTAATAAAGCTATAAGTGAACTGGATAAGAGTCTTTTCATTTAAGATTTCTCCAATAAATTAACACTGTTATTTTTTATAGTAGTGAATGAATTAATTAATTATTTTGTTTTTTCTTATTACTTATAAATTCATTGTGCCTGTTCAAAGATTCTTTAACTATCTCTGAACGTTGTTCAACAGAAGCTTCTTTATATTTAGGTTTTTCGTTTTCGTTAGCTGTAATCCAAGCTGAAAGGAAAGCCAGTTTTGCTACCTTTTCAGTTTTATCAAAATTTATCTTCTCAATTTTATCTTCAGGTGTGTGATAATCATCGTGCATACCCGAGAAGAAAAATAGTGATGGTATTTCTTTTCTTATGAAAAAGGCCTGATCGCTAGCCATTGTAAGAATACCAGTGTTAAAGAATAATTCGAAGCCAACTTTTTCATTTGCTCTTTGAGCAATCTTTATAAGATCAGTGCTATAGAAAGCGCCGCCTACATAAAGCTCATCTGTAGCGTTTCTGCCAACCATATCAAGGTTAAACATTGCTACAGTTTTATCCAGTGGAAGAAGTGGTTGATCTTTCACATAATATCTTGATCCCATCATAGCATTTTCTTCTCCAGTAAATGCTATGAACAATACACTTCTTTTAGCAGGAGATTTTGCAAAAGCTTCTGCAATCTCGATAATGCTGCTTGTTCCTGAAGCATTGTCATCAGCTCCATTAAAAATGCGGCCAATATCTTTTTTAAACATAGCTCCATGATAGCCCAGTCCAACGTGGTCATAATGCGCGCCAATAACGATAAACTCATTTTTAAGAACAGGGTCAGTACCTTCGACTAAGCCAAGCACATTCTGTGTTTTAAGAAACTGAATATCATAATTGACCTGGAATTTCAGCATTTTGTTCTGCATTGCAAATGAAGCAGGTTTAAGAGTTTTATCAATTTCCTCGCAGAGTGTTTTCACATTTTTATTTGAACCGCTAAGAATATCATCTAATACGTTATTATTAACATAGAAAGCAGGGATCTCATTTTTATTCAGGTCCGGTATTGAGAAATTATCGCGCTCAAAATTGTGCATTGCTTTTTCATACTTAATATTTACAGGCGGATCATTCTTAAAAGGAGAATTTACAATAAGTACAGCTATTGCCCCTTTTTCAAAGGCAAGATCAATCTTACGCATTGGATTAATGTAGAGTGGGTTTTTAGCCTTAGAGAATGCGCTCTTTGGATCCCTTTCCTGCGGGAAACCTTCAAGAAGAATAACTATTTTATTTTTAACATCGATAACTTTTCCCTGCTCATCAACATAATCACTATATCCGTTTTCGCCTTTATCAATTCCATATCCAACAAATACAATCTGTGCTTCAGCAGAAATACTCTGACTGCCAAAGCTCTGAACAAGGAAATCATTTTTAAATGAATAGTTGCGGGTAATAGAGTTATCACCATTTTTATCAATGAGCGACAAAGTGCAATTATCATTTATTTTAGACTGTTCAAGGTTAAACTTTTGGAAATACAGATCGAGTCCGGACTGAGATTCAGCCTGAATGTCTGATTTAGACTCATCGTCGTTGTCTTTTTTCTGGACTTTTTTAGGAGACTGGAAAAGAGGTTTTAGTCCATAGCTCTGAAATTTCTCAGCAATAAACTTTGCAGCAGCAAGATTTTCGGGGCTGCCAGTAGGGCGGCCTTTCAAAGAATCTGATGCCAGATAAGAAAGACTCTCATAAAGTTCTTTTTTTGAAATTGTAGATAAGCCTTTTTCGTATCCTTGGGGGATTTGCGCGCTAAGCGAAATTCCGAAAAGGCAAAGCACTACCATTAGGAATTTAATTCTTGAAAAAATCATTTTCCCCTTACTTGTATTATAGTTAGTGAAGAAGTTGGAGAGAACTCAATTGCAATTAAATTCTCTCCTTTGTGAATTATTTTATTTGATAAGAGACATTTTCTTTGTTATGATCCTGCCATCCACTTTTAAGGAATAAAAATACAAGCCACTTGATAAATCAGAAGCATTAAAATCAACGCTATAGTTTCCTGCGTTTTGTTTTTCGTTAACAAGAGTCTTTACACATTTACCTAAAGCATCATATATATTCAGCACAACGTTGCTCATTTTAGGAAGCGAGTATTCAATAATAGTGCTGGGATTAAAAGGATTAGGATAATTCTGCGATAGTTCAAAAGAAGCAGGAAGAGCCTTATTTTCTTTAGCTACAGCCGATATCTTACTATTTGTATAAATTTCGCCATTAAGTCCTGTAACCCAAAGGTTATCATTAGCATCACAGGCAACATCCATAATGAAAGCATTATAATTCATTACAGTAGTATCTGCAACATTAGTCCATGTATTACCGCCATCTGAGGTCTGATATACACAGCTCCATTTTGGAGAAGTATTTTTTGAACCGGTAGCCCAGCCGTGCAAGGCATCTTTAAAGGCAACGCCGGCCAAGTTTTCAATGCTGCCTGCGATATCAACATAATTCCAGGTAGCCCCGCCATCTGTTGTTTTTACAACAATAGCAACTCCAACAGCTACTGCTGTTTTTGGGTCAAGGAAGGTAACCTTAGCAAGGTTTGCAGTTGCCTTAGTTGAAGGGACACCATTAAATGTTGAAGCAGTCCAGGTCTTGCCTCCATCAGTTGTATAGCAAGCCTTAAGACCTTCACCAACAATAATGCCATTGCTTTCACTTCCAAAGGCTACAGCTTTTAGATTTGCCTTAAATAGATTATTCTTAACATCCCAGGTAGCTCCGCCATCTGTAGTTCTGTAGATAACATCGACTTTAGAAGCTGTTTTTCCAACAACTACACCTTTTAACTCGTTAAAGAAGTAAAGTCCATATGAGTAAACGCCCACATTGGTAGTATCTGGAAGAATTTCTTTCCAGGTTTCACCGCCATCAGTAGTTTTACAAACTCTTCTATAGCCATGTGCAGAAAAGCCGAGATTTTCATTTACGAAATAAAGGCCCAGAACATTAGAACTAACATTATTTACGCGGATAAATTTTGTAGTCCATGTTTTTCCATTATCAGTCGATTTAAGAAAAGCGCCATCATTGCCTGCGGCATATACAACTTTGCCTGCAGGGTACTGAATTGCATTAACATTTACATTTGGAATTCCAGGCTGGAGAGTCCAGCTATTACCAAAATCTTTAGAAGAAGCGATAATGCCATCATCAGTTCCTATCCAAACAGAATTACCCAGAGAGAACATGCATCTGGCACTGCCACCAGTAGGAACATTAATCTGGTTCCATGTAGCTCCGCCATCTGTAGTTTTAACAGCTAGAGTTGCTCGGCTGCTGCCGCCAATGGCAATTCCATTATTCTTATCTTTAAAACTTACGCCATACAAATAGTCCCAAGTTTTGTTATTATCACTTGCAACATATTGTGTCCATGTTGCACCGCCATCGGTAGACTTAACAATAATAGTAGGCTGGCCAGTAGCAAGGCTTCCCCACCCTGCTGCATATATACTACTATCGTTGACTCCATAAATAGAGTGCAGATCAGATTTAGTATATGAGCCTGTAAGAGGAGCAGGAGCAGCTTTTGTCCATGTAATACCATCTTTAGTATAGTAAGTATCACCTACTGATTTACCAATAATAGCGCCATGAGTAGGGCTCCAGAAATTCATATCATATGTAGTTGCATTAGTAAGAGCAAGAGCGCTTGTCCAGTTTTTTCCACCATCAGTAGTTCTTAATACACCGCTGTTAGATAATATGGACCCTGTCTGCTCGTCGCTGAAATAAAGTCCAGTCAGGTCAGTAGTTGTACCTGTGACAGGAATTTTTGTCCAGTTGAGGCCTGCATCTGTAGTCTTTAAGAGGCTAGGGCCAGCGCCTGCAGCGAAGCCTATTTTGTCATTAATAAACTGTACTTTGTTGAGCTGTTTAATATTATCTTCTCTATAGACCTCTTTCCAATTTGCACCACCGTCAGTTGTCTTATAAATAACGGCAACGTAAGGAGAAGTATTATCCCCGCCTACACAGTAACCTACAGATTCTGAAGTAAAATAAATTCCATAAAGAGATTCCATACTGTAAGAGGCAGCTTTGCGCCAGCCTTGAGCAAATACGGACTGCGAGGTTTGTAGAACCAGGAAGAAACAAGAGATTAACAGTAATATTTTCTTCATCTAATTTAATTCTCCTAATAATAAGACTAAAAACTTAAAACTCTGAGGTTAGCCATAACATTTAGATTATCTCTTTTACGATCGCCGTAATTCTTTGGAGATAAGTTTCCATATTGAAGGCTAAGATCAAGACCGATCATATCAGAAATTTTATAACCACAACCTAATGAAAGGTAATTTATCTTAACATCCTTTCCGCCATAAATAAAATCGTACTGTTGGTTTCCATAGTTATAACCAGCTCTAACAAATGTTTCATTCATTATTTCATATTCAAGGCCTGCGCGAAGCTGGCTGTTATTTGAAGTAATCTTCTCAAATCTCAAGTCGATATATTTTGAAGAGTCAGCTTTAATAGAAGACAATTCAACCTCTGCACCAACAAGCAAACCAATAGAACGGAAGTAGTATGAGCCGCCAAGACCTACAGTCGGGCCATCAAGTTTCCATTCCCACAAAAGAAGGTTGCGAACCGAGTTTCTTGACCAGCTATAATTATGTGAGTAGTTAGCAATAAGGGATAACTGAAGGTTTTCAATACCTTTATAGCGGGCCTGAAAGTCGAAGCAGTAATTTTCAAAATCTGCGTAGCCCTCTTCAAATTCCTTGACTCCAGTATAAGGAATGTACTCATATGTTCCGGACTGGTCATACAAGCCTTTGAAAGCAACTTCAAGGTTTTTTGCAGGGCTCAAATAGACCTGTCCATCGAAGCCACTTCCCTTTTTGCGAACCTTCTGGTCAAGTGTAGTATTTTTAAGAGAAGTAGCGTATGTTTCACCGCGATAGTTAAATATTTCGACATCAGTACCATCAATGCTTGCCATTTCGAGGGCTTCCTGGTTGTCATGCATAAAGACAGAAGATCCAAGTATAAAGTCATCAGAGAACTTATAGGCCAGGCCAACTTTTCCATTTACATTTCTTACAGTAGCTTTTGCACCGGAATAAATATTTTTTAGTCCATCCATAACACCATATTCAGCAGAAACACCAGCAAACAGGTCGTGTGCAAGTTCAAAGCTATAATTAAATCCGACAGTCGGACCATTATATCTAAAGTTACCAGTTGTAGTATCAGTCATATAGAAAGCTTCGCCTGCATAAGTATCATGCTTAAGAGTTCTATATACATTGTTTCTCTGCTCATAGTTATAATTAGTATAACCCAAGAATGTACCAGAGCTGCCAAGTGTTTTAACACCGCGGAAAGCAACGCCATAGATATCTGAATTATCAAAATCATATTTTCTTCTATAATCTCCCCATGTACTATTATATGAGGGCATAATTTGAAGAAAAGTAACTTTTTCGTCATTTATCAGCCAAGCAGGATTCTTTCCGAAGTCGAAGAGATCGAGTGAATAATCTCTATCGGGAATAGCATATGTCATTCCCCCCAAAGAGGAGACCCTGCTATTCTGGCCAAAAGCCAGGGCAGAAATTGACAAAAAAGTAAGTGCTGTAAATAAAACTTTCTTATTCATTTATTTGTAAATATTTATATTAACTTTTATAAATTCTTCTATTATTTAGTAAACAAATAAAATGCTTACCTATTTCTGGTAGCCTGGAGTTGGGTGAGAAAGAATTTCCCAATCTAATCCAGCGTCATCTGTATCTTCACCGGCCTCTCTTCTCTGCATAGATTTACCGCTATACCTTGAAGGAGATAGTAAAAATCCTCTGTCGACTCTTGGATCCAGAGTCTTTAGTGATACTGCACTCAAGTTAAATTCAACAGCATCAACAATAGTTGAAATATCGATGCCGTCCTGCCAGTTTGTATCTTTTCCATTTGCAATGACAATTATATCACCAACTAATCCCATTAGGAATTCGGTTGTATTATCGGTGCGCAAATTTATTAAGTTCGGAACATTTTTATTATCAATATCATTTACAGAATACTGATTATAGAATTCCCAGTCAGCATTAGTCAGGTCAATACTCGACTGAACATACTTCCTGTGGTCTAATGCCTTTGCAGCGATAACAATAAACTTTTTAGGCGGGAAAGGATGGTTTTTCTCACCTGGATTACCAGGGAATTTATATATATATGTAATTCCATCAATATCACCATCGTTATCCTCATCAGCACCGGGACCTTTATGACCCTCACTTATTGAATTTCCAGAGACTCTCATTATCTGCATACCATCTAAATACTTAGTTTCATTGCTTGAATTATAGAGTTCAATAAACTGGTCATAGAAGTAAAACTGATTATTAACTGGTCCAGCGGCATAGATCTCGTTTAACGAAATTCCTGTATTAGTAACAGATTTTGCAAAAATAGTATCGACAAGAGTTTTACCGCTAAAGAGTGAAATTGAAAGTTTTGTACCAACTAATATTGCGTTATCCATATTCGGGCGTGGAGCACGAACAGAAATGTTATATGTTGCCGATGGAATCCCTGAGAGGTCCAAAACTCCAGCATTATCAGTATATCTTACCATGCTGCCATATTCAGAAGTTAAAATAACCTTTGCATTCTGCATAGGAGCATAATCAGGAATAGAATCAAGAGATTTATTCCAAAGGGCTTTTAATATAATCCTGGATTCTCCATCAGGAGTAACAGGAGGCTTTTCAG
>JAUZPB010000173.1 GCA_030706145.1 Bacteroidota bacterium | reverse complement strand
GTTAAGTCTTTTAAGCCAGGAGAAGATGCGGCCTTGCAAGTCTTAAGCAGCTTTTTGGAAAAGGGACTTTCACTCTTTAAGGATAAAAGAAATGATCCCAATTGTAGTAGCGCGCAGTCAAACCTCTCTCCATATCTTCATTTGGGGCATATCTCGGCTCAAAGAGTAGCATTAAATGCAGACAGGTATAGTCAGTTTGATCTTCCCTCTGTTGAAGCTTTCCTTGAAGAGCTTATTGTTCGCAAAGAGCTGTCTGATAATTTCTGCTTTTATAATCCTTCTTATGATTCCTTTGACGGTTTTCCTCAGTGGGCTAAGAATTCTCTGAATGCCCACAGGCTTGATAAACGTGAATTTATCTATAATATATCGGAACTTGAAAATGCTGCAACTCACGATAGACTCTGGAATGCCTCGCAGACTGAGATGGTACGGAGCGGCAAGATGCACGGCTATATGAGAATGTACTGGGCTAAGAAGATCCTGGAATGGACAGCTTCGCCTGAAGAAGCATTAGCTGCCGCAATTTATCTTAACAACAAGTATGAGTTAGATGGGCGCGATCCTAATGGTTATACAGGAATTGCATGGTCAATCGGTGGCCTGCACGACAGGGCCTGGGGTGAACGAAAAATATTTGGAAAGATCAGGTATATGAGCTATAACGGCTGCAGGCAGAAGTTTGATATAGAAAGTTATATTAGAAATAACAGCTAAAAAAAAAGTGCAGAAAAGGAGAAATCATCTCTCCCTTCCTGCACTAAAAAAGTTTATTAGAAATTATTTAACTTCTTCTAACTCTTCAGATTGTTTTTCTTCCGATTCATTCATCATTGCACTAACGCTCATCTCTTCGTTTTCGCGTTTACTTTGCCATACTGCCCAGCCAATTGCAAAAGCGCATATGATTGCAATAATGGTACCTATAATGCGTGAGCTTGGAAGATCGAACTTCGGAGCCATAAGGTTGTACTGAAGTACTAAACCTAGTGTAAGCAAGCTTACCATGTTCATAACCTTAATAAGAGGGTTAACAGCAGGACCAGCTGTATCTTTCAGAGGGTCACCAACTGTGTCGCCTGTTACAGCGGCTTTGTGAGCATCTGAGCCCTTGCCGCCATATATACCGTCTTCGATCATCTTCTTTGCATTATCCCATGCACCGCCTGCATTTGACATAAATACAGCAAGAAGTTGTCCAACCAGTATCATACCTGCAAGGAATCCACCAAGAGCATATGGACCTAAGAGGAAACCAACCAGTATTGGTGTAACTATTGCAAGGAATCCCGGACCGATTAGTTCTTTCTGAGCTGTTTGTGTACAGATATTAACTACACGTCCATAGTCAGGTTTCTTTGTTCCATCCCAGATGTGAGGATCACGGAACTGAATACGGCATTCGTGTACAATATAAAATGCTGCACGTCCGACTGCGCGGATAAGCATACTTGAAAACAAGAATGGAACAGCTCCACCTAAAAGGAAGCCGATAAATACAATTGGATTTGCAACTGTAAGTTTTCCGGCTTCGGTCAGATACTGACCTACTGTCATTAAGTTGATCTTTTCTTCGCTGCCAACTGAAATAACTGCTATAAAGCTTGAGAAAAGTGATACAGCGGCTATTACTGCTGAACCTATAGCAATACCTTTTGTCTCAGCTTTTGTCGTGTTTCCAACTGCATCAAGATCTGCAAGGATCTGGCGAGCACGTTTGTAGCTGCCTGGCTTTTCCTTTTCCATTTCAACTGGCTCATATCCCATTTCGCCAATACCATTTGCATTATCTGCTACTGGTCCGAATACGTCCATAGAAATTGTATTGCCTGTAAGTGTTAGCATACCTATACCTGTCATTGCTATACCATAGGCAACAAATAATGGTGGTGTACCAGCATAACATAAAACTGATAAGAAAATAGCAGCTGCAATAACAAGGATTGAAACTACAGTCGATTCATAACCAACTGCAAATCCCTGAATAATGTTTGTAGCGTGACCTGTCTGGCAGGATTTAGCAAGACTCTTAACAGGATTGTGACTTGTGTGAGTATAATAACTTGTTACTTTGTTTAATGCAATTGCAAGGAATACGCCTATTAGACATGTCCATGCCGGGCGAAGATCCAAGCCAATTATACCAAAGTTAGCAAGCCATGGCAGATTCATTGGATTGACTGCCCAGTAACCATTCTTTGCAAGTTCATTTAACTTTGCAAGGCCAAAATAATCAACACTGAAATGCAGATAGCCGAAACCTAAGGCAAAGAAGCCTATTATGCTTATAGCTGATCCGATCCAGAAACCACGGTGTACACTCTTTAATGCTGTATCTGATGTGTCATTTGGTCCAGCCTTAACTGTGTAAGTAGATATAATTGAACCAAGAACACCTATACCACGAACAAGAAGTGGGAAAATAACACCTTTATGACCAAAGCTGGCCATACCAAGTATCATTGCAGCAACAATTGTTACTTCATAGCTTTCAAAAATATCTGCTGCCATACCGGCACAGTCACCTACGTTATCGCCTACGTTATCGGCTATTGTAGCGGCATTACGCGGGTCATCCTCTGGAATATCCTTTTCGATCTTTCCAACCAGATCGGCTCCTACGTCTGCAGCTTTTGTGTAGATACCACCACCAACACGCATAAAGAGTGCAAGCAGTGTACCGCCGAAGCCGAATCCAAGGAGTGCTTCATAAGCAAAATCGCCGAAGATTAAGAAAATCATCGTGCCGCCTAAAAGGCCTAATCCGTCTGTAAGCATACCAGTGATTGTACCTGTACGGTAACCAAGCTGCATAGCTTCACCGTAGCTTTTTGTAGCTGCAGCAGCAACTCTAAGATTACCTGTAGTAGCTAGCCTCATACCTACAAAACCTACTGCCCAGCTAAAAAGAGCACCAATAAGGAAAGCACCGGAGCGCCCCCACCTGAATGCACTTACTTCACCTGTGTATGTAATGAAGAGTAATATTGTTATAATTACAATTAGTGGCCCAATTTTCTTGAATTGTGCAGAAAGATATGCATTTGATCCTTCGCGTACAGCTGAAGCAATTTCCTGCATCTTTTTTGTACCTGTATTGGCACCCATTACTTGCTTTACTAAAAGTAAAGCATAAATAAGACCCGAAATAGCAATAACTAGTACAGCTAAAAGACATACTAGCTCTAATTGTGTGTACTTTGGATCAGAAAACAATGCAAATGGAACAAAACTCTTTGTCTCTGCAGTGGCCGAGATACCAGAAGCTGTAGATTGTGTCTGTGTGAAGCCTGGCCTCCAGACATAGCCTAAAGCAAAAAGGATCATCAAAACGAACAAATAGTTACGTCGGGCTTTGCTAGTAGAACGTAAAAATAGGTTTTTGATTCGTGTCATTTCACTTTTCCATAAAATTACGATGACCGGCAGGGAGAAATTTCCCTGCCTTTAGATATTGTTAATTAAAAATTAACAGCTATGAGACCATACTCTCCGTTGCAGACCTCCACCATTTGGAGTAGTCAACCTCAAGTGAACGCCTGTCCGGGAAAGAATAGAACTTCATACCTGTCTGATCGCCAAGGAAAAATCCCCGGCGTATTGTTCTAAAGAAACCATGAATCTGTGGATTGCGCGATACTGTCTTGGTCTGTTTGTTACCAGGGGCAGTCTTTACTTCCCTAACACAATCTACAATATGAATAGGATCAGAATAGGGCAAATTGCCTGCCAAGTGTCCTGTCTTGTCAATTTCAAGGAGCATATCTGCAAAGAATAGCCTTGGAATGCTGACAGGATGGCTTGGGTCAGTCATGAATTTGACGAAAGCCCCGGGAGCTAATCTAGAAACAACCATCGGCGAGACAGGACATAATTCCTGATATAGATGCGGTGCCGGCTCTTCTGCTGTAATATCATAGTCGGCTGCTTCTAGATGCATTACCCTCCCATCGGCCGTGGTAAGATATAACTTGCCGAAACTTGAAAGGTCAAGGTGCTCTAAAACTCGATAGATGCTTATATATTTGCTGCGCTTTGGACTGCCGTCTTTGTGAGGAACACATCGTTCCTGAATGTCATCCAGACGGAAATAATCACTCTGTAAATCGGGATCAATTTCAAAGAATAGCACATTGCCACGCGTATTCTTCTGTGTGCCAACGGACATGTAAAGACCGAACGCCTCCGGTTCCAGGTGGCTTGCCACCAATGCCTCAAACCGGTAACAAAGCATGTAATAATGAATCTTCATTACTCAATCTCCTTTGTTGAGGCAAATTACAGGCGCTAAAATTAGATAAAGATGTGCTTAGAAGTGGCTACTAGGCTTAGTGGTATCAGATTTTTGCCTGCTTTATACCGCAATTTTTAGTTGCTCATTGCTAACACATACTTTTATCCAAATCAACACCGGTAAAGTGATCAACCGATTAATTAGAAAAATGTGTTACTGCGGAATGAAATCTATTACTAAATAAGACAAAAATCAACTTTTTTCCCAATAGTCAAATATATTATTTTATTAAAGTATTTACCACGGGGAAATTAAAAAATCGCAGGATTTTTTTGAAAAAATCCTATATTTAACTCAAATTAAAATAAATGTGCTGAATTTCTCTACAATAAATGAATGGCAATGCCCTGCTATTCATTAGCCCAAAGCCCAGCACTTTGACTTTTCCTGCCCTATAAATTAAGTCCAAACTTTGCGCTCTTCATTATTGAAAAAAGCTGAAAATTCAGCTTTATCGTCAAACTCTTTACTTCAAATACTCCCAAATCTGACCGCTTACCTAAAGAACTATCCGCTTGTCTATTATTACTTCTTAGATTTGCAGGATTTAAGTATTACTTAATCTACACGGGAATAAATCTGTTTGCAGTCTTTATCAATCTAAATAAAATTTTAAGAAAACCAAATTAAAAACAAAAAAGAATTTTTTAAGGAAAGATCTTATAAAAAATATGGAACAAATTAATACCAATGCCAACACCTGGCTTACTTACATGAAGATGAACCCAAGGTCTAATAAAAGATTGTTCTGCTTTCCATATGCAGGCGGAAGTTCAATTGTCTTTCGAAAATGGCCCGAAAACCTTCCCGAAAATATAGAGCTTGCAGCTATTGAACTCCCAGGCAGAGGCAGAAGGCTTCATGAACCACTTATAAAGGAAATTCACCCTCTGGTTGATAAACTCACTGAGGATGTCTACACTCAACTTAAAAAACCTTTCTATTTGTTTGGTCATAGCATGGGAGCACTCATTGCTTTTGAATTTGCCTGCGCGCTAAAGGAAAAATATGACCTTGAACCCGAACACCTCTACGTCTCTGCACATGCTGCTCCTCAGATCTGCAGAAAAGAAAACCCTTTGCACAACCTGCCAAGAATTGAATTTATTGAGAGACTAAAAGAACTTAACGGTATTCCTAAGGAAGTCCTTGCCAATGAGGAACTTATGGACCTTGTTATTCCTATACTTAGGGCCGACTTTACAATATGTGAGACTTACCGCTATGAACATCAGGTGGTGCTTAGCTGCCCAATATCTGTTTTTGGGGGGCTATATGATTCCAGTGTAAAAAAGGCAGATCTTGAACCATGGGCCGATCTTACAAGCTCATCTTTTGACCTCAACCTTTTACCAGGTGATCACTTCTTTATTTCTAAATGTGAGAACCTCCTGCTTAGCCTTTTAACAGAAAAGCTGAACTATGGGACTGGAAGAGCTCTTTATGGAAATCGATTCCGAACTAATTAATGCTCTATATAGAAAATGATAAAACTTAATCCCATATGGAAAAAACCTCCACTGGAACTAAAACTCATAGGAAATGAGCTGCACCTCTGGATTGCTCAAATTGATTTGCCATACGATAGTGTTCTTAGAATGGTGGACTACCTTTCCTCTGATGAGGTCTTAAGAGCCAAAAGCTATGCCTTTTCCAAAGACAGGGAGAGATTTATTATTTGCCGGGGAATATTAAGAACCTTGCTTGGCAAATACCTTAATACTGACCCCCGCTCTCTTAAATTTTCTTATACATACTATGGAAAGCCTTCGATATGCAATAGTCAGATAAATTTTAATATCTCACATTCAGGTCAGCTGTGCCTTTATGCCTTTAGCTCTAAAAACCAGATAGGTATAGATATAGAACAGATTCGTTATGACTTTGATGAGTTTGACCTGGCTGAAAAATTTTTTTCACAAAAAGAGATATTCCAGCTAAAAATGCAGCCAACTCAGCTAAGAAAAAAAGCATTCTTTAACTGCTGGACTAGAAAGGAAGCTCTTATTAAGGCTGTAGGTGAAGGACTCTCAATAAGTCTTGACTCATTTAGTGTACCTGTAGAGCCATATTATTCTGATGATCTTCTTTGCATTGATAGCTCTCTAGGAAATACTTCCTGGGAGAGCTGTAAACTTAAAATTCTCAATGCAAGAGAAAATTATTCATCTGCTGTAGTAATGATGGAAATGCCCGAAGAAATAAAATACTGGAAATGGGATCTTATGAGCGAAGAAGAACAGGAGGTAGTAAAAAAGATCATTCCCTAGAACTTAAGTGGCAGCTGGTTAAGATATATAACCACTTACTTTCAAAAATAACCGCTTATCTGTTTTAAAATGGAAATCATGCTAATAATATTTTCTTTTAGAATAGGTTAAATGATCTAAAAAAAATGATCGAAAAAAGTAAAAAAGAGGGTGGGTTTCTGATACGGTACTTTAGGTCAAAACTTTAGCGTCAAACTTATAAGTCAAATCAGCAACTCAGGCACATTTCAATTCCACAAAAAAATATCAGCTAAGAAAACCAACTTTTAGTGTGAGCAACTCAAAGAGGTGTGACTCACTCTGCGGAGCTTTGTCCAAAAAATTCCACAATACACCAAAAATTAAATACTTGAAAAAAACAGAGACTATAAAGCTATCTTAAATAAAGTCATCACAAGGAAAACAAAATGGTACACTCTATTGGAAATTTCACAGTCGACCTTTTGGAAAGTACCCTGATTGATATTGTTCATCTAAGGGCTCTGCACCAGCCAGATAAAACAGCCTTCAGATTTTTAGCCGACCGCACAGATGAGAAGACAGAAGTAACGTTTTCTGAACTAGATAGAAATGTAAGAAACCTGGCAGCAATTTTGCAGAAGTCTAATCTTAAGGGTGAGCGCGCTATATTACTCTATCCTTCCGGTAAAGATTATGTGACAGGTTTCCTGGGATGCCTTTATTCAGGAGTTATTGCCGTACCAGCTTATCCTCCCGATCCTACCAGGCTTAACAATACATTAAAGCGCCTGCAAGTAATAATTGAAAACTCCCAGGCTAAAGTGGCTCTTACAACCTCACATATTTACAGTACAATAAAAAAACTTCTGGACTACAAAAGGGCAGAATCTGAAGATCCTGCAAAAGAAAACACCACAAAGAATGAGCGCCAGAGAAAAGAAGCCGCTGAACTAAGAAATCTTGCTGAAAAAATGATCAATTCTCTTATCTGGGTACAAACTGATATATGCGAAACAGATAATGAAAATAGTTGGATCGTTCCTGCAATTAATGGAGATAGCATTGCATATCTGCAGTATACCTCGGGTTCTACCGGATTTCCTAACGGTGTTATGATCAGCCACAAAAATATACTGGTTAACAGCAAAATGATAGCAAAGGCCTTTGAGACAAGTGAAGATCATGAAGGAGTAATATGGCTGCCTATCTATCATGATATGGGACTTATAGGCGGTGTTTTGCAGCCACTGTTTGCAGGCTTTACATGCACGCTCATGTCCCCTCTTTCTTTTCTTGCCTGGCCAAATAGATGGCTAAAAGAAATTTCCAACTGCGGTGATAAACCTGTAGTAAGCGGCGGACCAAACTTTGCATATGAGCTTTGTACAAAACGTGTTACCTCAGAGCAGGTAGCTAATCTTGACCTTAGCCATTGGAAGCTTGCCTTTAGTGGAGCCGAGCCGGTCAGGTGGAAAACAATTGAGGAGTTCTATGAGAAATTCAGCCCTGCAGGTTTTAAGAAGGAATCTTTCTATCCTTGCTACGGCCTTGCTGAGGCAACTTTACTTGTAACAGGTGTAAAAAGAAACTCCAGCCCTGTCTATATAAACCTCAACAAAAAAGCACTTGAAGATAATATTGTACAAGTAGATCCGTCATCCCTGGAAAATAGCGGAGGAGGTACCAGGCTTGTAGGATGTGGTTATCCAAGAAAAGATGGCATTATCACAATTGTTGATCCTGAGACTAAACATTCCTGCAGCTCTCAGCAGGTAGGTGAAATTTGGTTCTC
>JAUZPB010000172.1 GCA_030706145.1 Bacteroidota bacterium | reverse complement strand
CTTCTTTACCTCTTCTTTTAACCACGTAACATCCAGTTCCGTGTGGTCCATAAGACCAGATACAAAATACTGGGTAGAGTCTGATTTAGAAAGCGAGCTGCAGGAGGTAAGTTTTGGTGCTCCACTACACCCCATAAGGGAAACCATAATAACAATGGAAAGTAGAGTTAAGTATTTCATAACTCCTATAATGTTATGAACCATAGATCTAATTTCCTTTACCAGGTTGTGTATTAAGCCAGTTTTCTGCTTTTTTTATCAGCAATATTTGTTTTTTATCTTCTTCAGAAAATGATTTGAAGACTTCATCAATTGTTTTGCTTGAATCAGGCTGGTACCAGATCATTTTGTTAAAATGCTCATTTAGTTTTGGATCTTTAAATAGATAACCTTTTTGTGCATAGAATGTATTTCTGAGAATATTTAATCTTGAGAGAGTCATATTTTCATAATCAAATAACTCATTATGATACATATCAGTAAAGTCGTCACTATTTATTCCATATTCACTTAGCGGATGCCTTACAACTAGCATCAGATCTATATCTGGTTTGAAGTGGTCTTTGTGATATTCAAGGCTTCCTTCTTTTATAAAAACAGCTGACTTTTCATCTGATTCTGCCATTTTGCCTTTCCCATTAAAAGCCCAATAGCTTTTCTTATCATTATACAAGAAAGATTTTGGTACCTCAAAGTACTGATATTCTTTTGAATGGATCTTTAATGTAAAGTCCTCCATTTCCTGGTTGGCCCACATTTTTCCAGTAGTCAACATGTATGGAAATTCAAAACTGCCATCATTTACGTATACACATTCGAATTCATAGGTATGCTTAATAACGTTAAGACCTTTGTGGAATTTACATGTAAAGTAATAGATATAGTCCTGAGCGAAAAATCCAGCTTTTTTATTCTTCAAGTTGCTAAAATTTGTTTTTCCCAGGACCTGTTTTTTATATGAAGTCGATTCTCCGTTTATGATAACCGTAAACTTGGAAATAGGGGGTTCATAAAATGGTCCAGTTTCCTCATCGTCATTATTACTAACAGGTGGCGTGACAAATCCAACTGTCAATTCCACTTCATCTGAAGGATTAAAGAATTCAAAATAAACACTTACTTCAGCTGTATCCTTTTTTACATTTAACTCAAGGATTTCCTTTTTTAGCTGTATCTTTGTCGCCCTGACAGGAACTAACGTTGAACCAACACCCTTTACTACAGTGTCATCTGCTCTGAGTACAAAAGGGATTAAAATAAGAAGGAGTATAAATAGCTTTTTCATGATATCTGATTAAAATCCAGCCTTACTTGGAATTATTTATCTCTCCGCTTTTGCAGAAAGAAATTTGCTTCTCCACCAATTAGTCCATTCCTTGGCACTATTATAATTAAGTCCTGTCATTTCTTTTAGGCTATTGATCGCTTCAGATTTTTCTTCAGGAGTAGCGATCCACAATAGATTTATCAGAGAATAGAGGATAATATCATTTGTTCTTTTCTTTATCTGGCCAATTTCAAAATCATTTAATTTGTAACGGTTTTCACCAAAGTTATTTTCTGAAAATTGTCCTGATGACCTTAACCGCGGAATTTGAATTAAATCCTCAGACAGGAAAACATTTGAACAATAGACTTCATCAGTTGTATCGCATGGCAAATTATATATAATGCTTTTGAGGTTAGGATAATTTGGTAGCTTCATTTTATTAATAAGCTGATCTAGTTTAGGTGTGATAATCCATTTGCCAATCTCCTTAATGTTCTTAACTGCATCAAAGTTTACAATGGCTTCTTCTTTTACATTATTGATTACATTGAAGATTTCTTTATGATCCTTAATTTTTGTATAATATGTATTTAGTGAATCGAATCTTCCCTTAATTTCAGGTCTTTCTTCAAAAAGATAGGATTTCCTTATGGCAGTGCGGAAAGCACTTTCAAGCATCAAATCTAAAGGACCATATACTGAATCCCTGTTTAAGCCGTACTCAAAATATTTGTTATGGAGCTCAGAAAGTATTTTAAGTGTCTGTTTAGAGGAAATAAAGTAAAGAACCGGAAAGGGATTTATAGGATTAAGTCCATTTTGAAATACATAATCATAAAGGCTGTCTGATTTTTCATATTCTGCTATGGTCCCATATGATTTTGTTCCAATAGAGAATAAAGGATTGAAGACATTAACTAGATTGCGGCCAAAATGTTCATCAAGGTAATGTGCCATATAATAAGAATACTTGGGTTGTGAATCAGTAGTTTCACAGAAAAATGATTTATCAGAAATAGTCCTAGTTAAATGTGCGCTCCCTATAAAAACCAATGCTTTACAGTCCTGGTTCTTTTCAAGCTCATGGATAATATTACCAGAACTTTGTTTATCCCTTTCAAATGCAAACCAGTCATCTTTTTTCTTTATGAAATCAGTTATTCCATTTTCTATACTGTACGGGGCCTCGTTGTCAGCAGGCAGTATCTTAAAAGTTATTTTGCTTGTAAGTTTTTTATTTAATGATTCAATTCTCTTCTGAATATCCCTTATATCAGAAATGAATTCTATATTGTCTGTTGAACATCTACCCAAACCTCCATATTTACATGAGCTTTCGATCTGGTATGACAAATAATCATAAATTTCACCGGACGTAATTGCTTTGTCCAATAATGCCTGTTCTGAAGGGGACTTTTCCAGAAAGAGAATCAGATTTTTAGGGATTGTAGTATTCTTAGGATCTGATTCAATCTTATCTAGCCAGTAATTTAGAATATTTGTTACAGTCTGTAGAAAATACCAGTGAGCATGGTAACCATCACCGATCATTGTTACTTTCTTTTCCATCATTGACTTATAAAGTAACTCGTTGAGGGAGTCAATAGGGTAAGTCTTTGAAATTACCGGATGTGTCTGCTCTTGTGCTTTGCAGCTAAGAATTGTGATCATTGAGAATAGAATTACGTAGATTAGGTTTTTCATTAGAGATTATAAAATATTTATATAAAATAATTATTTATCAATCAAACAAGAATTAACGCAATCTATACTAAGAAATTTATTCTGTATATACTCCATTCCTGGTAGTAGTGTCCTTATTCAATACATCATCAATGCGAATTTAATTAAACTTAGCATTATTCAAAAGCTTACATTTCTATTCTTATCAGATATTTGTATATATTGGGGCCTTTATGAAACGTTAGTTTTACAAATTGAAGGTATTTTACTTAAGTAAGCTGCAGATCTCCGCCTTGAGAGGGCGGCGTCCACCTTCTAATTCCTTGGTTTAAAAGTTGAAATTACGCAAACTCTTCAATAACAAAGATCAATTATTATTTCAGCAGCACCATCTTACGGCTCATTGAAAAGCCATTTGATGCCTTTAGTTCATAAATATAAAATCCGCTAGGCAGATCAGCTGCATTAAAGTTGATGGTATAATTGCCCGCAGGCTTTTCTTCATTGACTAAAGTAGCAATATTGTTTCCAAGGATGTCATATACCTTGAGTGTAATATAGCTGTTTTTAGGTACAGTATAACCTATATTAGTTACCGGGTTAAATGGATTCGGATAGTTCTGAGCTAGTGAAAATTCTGCCGGAGTCTTCTTTTTATCATCTACTCCTGTTACGGCAGGATCATCGTGCACAGCAATTGCAAGCCCTCCTCCTTTTCTAAGTCCGTATGTGTAGCCTCCATTTCTTGCTTCTCCAAGATATAGGAATGGCTGCATATCCCATGCAGTATAAGCAGTATCCCAGTTGCTGTCTGTAAGATTACCTGTATGATAAACATGATTTCCAATGTCAGTTGTGCCATCTCCAGCTCTAATAAGGAAAATATGCCAGAAGTCATGTGAGATCATTGCAGTTATGGTCCCTTGTCCAGGTACGAGCGCGGAATTATCCTTCCAAGTCTTACCTCCATCTGTTGTTTTAAGTAAACCGGTTCCGGCTATTACTCCTGTTAGAGTATCTGCAAAGGCAATGCAGTGAATTTCTGAAAGTCCTGGAACTGTATTTGATTGCCAGGTTTTACCAAGATCTTTAGATATATAATAACGTCCTTTATTTGTACCGAACATAAGATAATGTGTATCCTGGTCGCCAAACATTCCATTTGTATAGCTGATCTCATCCGAAGTAGGAGAGGGGATCTTTATACCTGCTGAATCCCATGTAAGACCTCCATCCTTTGTAAGAAAGATCTGCCATTTTCCATTTATGGGGTTTCCCAAAAACGCACCCTGCTTTGTATTGAACATGAATACTGAGTTCCCTTGTGTGCCTGAAATAGTGAGCACTTTTTGCCAGTTTAGACCCCGGTCACCACTCCGGAACAGATCAGCTTCAGTTTTGCCTGTCTGATCAATTGGATTAGCTATTACAAAAGCAAGATTGGCATTCTCACCGAAAATATGTACAAGATCAAGGTTCTGGTAAGCAGGATTGTTGCTTCTGTCTATCCATGTTCTGCCTCCGGTAAGCGTAAGAAAAACAGTTCCGTTCTTTCCGCAGATCCATGCAACGCTGTCATTCTCGGCAGAAACCGAAAGTAAATCGTTATTTGTAAATTTTGGCGCTTCGTGCCATTCGTGTGCAGTTAGTGGGATCGAAAATATTATCAAAAGGAAAAATGTATGTACCTTCATAAAACCCCCTCGAAAGATTAAATAATTCATATGATCTTAATGTTGACATAGTTCTCAATTAATAGATACCACCAAATAGGATATTGTGTCAAGTTAATAAATTGAATATACATGTGTTCTGTGTCAATTTAGGCGGGAGCATATAAAGTACGACTAGGTCATAGCTGAATGTAAATAGTACTGAAAAATTACCAGATGTTTGATGAGGCTGACGTCGTGGTGGTCAAATAATAGGAGAGACTAAGAAATGATAATAAAATTAGATAAATCATAGGTAAAAGCGCTCCAATATTTATTTAGCTATTTACTGGCACGATAGCTTCTTTTTAGTATGTTTTCGAACATCTCATGCTGAACACTGCTTATTTCCCAATTTTCACCATGTGTCCTTTCAAGCGTTATTTTACCCCTGCTGGCAAGATCTTCAATTATTGTATTTACTATAAGCTTTGACTGTTTGAGGGTTTTTGCGATTATCTCCGATCGCAGTATAAATCTGCGATCTGCTGAATTATTACCCAATATAAATTCAATTACTGACTTTCTGAGATTTGCATAATCCTGATAGAACACCTTTAAATATTTATTCAGTCCTGAACTTGAGACCCTGATAAAATCCGAATTGCCCTTCTTTGTTGATATTGTGGGATTAAGCTTTTCAATAAAACCGGACTGTTCAAGCTCATGAAGTGCCGCATTAAATTTTTGACTATAATTAAAACTATTATTATGTAGAAATTCAGGAATTGAGATAAGAGGGAAATCAACTGAGAGCGTTTCATTGCAAATCAATAGAAATAACCTGTTTACAAATTCAGATATATTAGGGAATAAAAGGTGAACAGTATTATTATAATTTAGATGATCAGAATTATGTAATCCAGCTAAAGATCTGATGTTAAAAAGTTCGAAGCCATAATCTGAATGATCAAAAAGATTGATAGTTTGGTCTCCTGGTAGATCTTCGGGCTGAAAGCAGTCTTCAATTATTACAGGAATAACTTTGTGCTGGTCTGTATATATTTGATTTCTCAAAATTCTTAGACCCTCACGGACCCAGACTGTATCCTTGTTATGTCTTGAGATGATCATGATCATTGCATAAAAGTCGGAGTATCTAAGCCTTATTGTGCTGCTATTATAAAGCGGGGGAGGGATCTCAATTTCCGAAAATACGGCTCTTTGATTTATTCTGAGTTTTCTGATAAGATCTTCCAGAAATATACTCCTGTCTTCTGAGGAAAAACATATTCCGATTCTATTGTACATTTTTGCCCTTTATTGCTTTGAGGGGTATATTACAAGGAACAGACTTGATATAGCTGTATCTGAGTAGCCTTACATTTGGAAAAGTACTAATATGCCGTCTCGTGGTAAATATTTATTTCCTTTATTATAGTGCTTATTATTAAACGGTTTATCTACCCAGTAATTTCCCACCCAAAATTCCATCATTCCTTTTTCTTTAGTTCAGTTTCAGATTTTATACTCTTTTCTGTTATAATTTATGAAAGATAATTTATGAAAGATGTTAAATAGTCATTTAATTTTCGCAGATATTTTCTTATGTTTCATCCAGATTTTTGATAATTCTTTTCTTTCAGGAAAATAAACCAAACCTACTCTCTATTTTGTTTATCTGACGGTATTTATCTCCTTACAAGAAATCACATTACATTTATTTCCATTTATAATATCAGGTATGTTATGGCAAATTCAAGCGGGCATCATTTCCATATCCCGGTTTTGGGTATTGGATATTCAGTAGATACTCCATTAAAAGTAGCCAAATATGGTATTTCATCGGTTCTTTCAATTGTAGATGATAGTCTGCTCGAAACAATGCGGCGCCATTATTACCAGTTATATAATAAAGAATATGTCCCGATTACCAAAAGCGAAGAGGATTCACGGGCAAAAAGAATTACATCTTTCCTTGATATGATCTGGCATATTGTAAAGGAACAGATTGAGACTGTAAAAAGATCAGGATTTTCTGAGGGCAGTGAGATAAGTAAATATCTGGATATGCTGCCAGAATTTTCAGTCTTAAAAACAAAATACAGGGAAATGCTTGCCTCAAAGGACGAAAATATTATCAGCAAATTGCAGCAATGGCTAAGGGAGAAAATTACTCCAGGGTCTATTGATGTTAATGTAATGACAAAGCTTGACAGAACTAATTATGCTTCAAATGGAAATGAATTGCCGGTCGAATTTAATGATGCTCATGCTGCTGTAAGGGGCTTTGCAAAAAGCGAACTGGAGGGCTCTATCATTTTTTCTGCCGGTATGAATCCACGACTGTTCAGCTATATGGAAACGCTGCCTGAATTTTCCCCTGATAATAATAACAGTTTCAAAAAGAAAATTACCATCAAGGTAAGTGATTTCCGTTCGGCAATGATACAGGGTAAATTCCTAGCAAATAAGGGATTATGGATATCAGAATTCAGGATTGAATCGGGGCTTAATTGTGGCGGACATGCTTTTGCATCGGATGGACTGCTGCTCGGGCCGATTCTGGAGGAATTTGTTAGCAGGAAACAAGAACTTATCACTTTTTTAAGGGACTTATACATTAAGTCGCTTCAAAAGAAAAACATCAAAATTAATTCTGATAAACTTCAAATTGATATTACTGTTCAGGGTGGAGTGGGGAAGTTCAGCGAACAGGAATTTCTTATGCGTTATTTTAATGTTAATTCGGTTGGGTGGGGAAGTCCTTTCCTTTTAGTCCCTGAAGTAATGAATGTTGATAAAATTACTCTTGAAAAATTATCCAAAGCCGGAGTAAAGGATATTTATTTAAGTAATGCCTCACCCCTTGGAGTTCCATTTAATAATTTACGACACAGTACTAAAGAGATAGAGAGGCTAAAAAGAATTGAATGCGGTAAGTTCGGCAGCCCATGCACAAAGAAGGCCCTTGAGTTCAGTAAGGAATTCTCTGAAAGGCCAATTTGTACTGCTTCGATAAAATTTCAGACCAATAAAGTTAAACAACTTAAGGAAAAAAATCTTTCACCCGAAGAATATAAAAGAGATTTTGAAAAGATTGTAGCAAAGGAATGTATCTGCGAGGGACTGACTTCATCAGTTCTGGCTGTTAATGGCATTGAGAATAAGAAAACAAGCGATGCAGCATCTGTCTGCCCTGGACCCAACCTTGCTTATTTTTCAAAGATAGTCAGTTTAAGAGAGATGGTAGATCATATATATGGAAGAATAGATCTGATAACGGACCTGCATAGACCTAACTTATTTATAAAAGAGCTAAGCCTCAATATCGATTATTATTATAAATTAATAAGAGAAAATATCAAACCAATCTCCGAACAGACCGAAAAACTTTTGGGAAAATTTAAGAAAAACCTGATTGATGGAATAAATTATTATAAAAAAATAATTCCGGAGATCCGTGAAGAGACCGAAAAGACAAGAAAGAAAATGAATGAAGAACTTACAGCTCTTGAAAACCGGTTAATATCGGGCATTTCGGAAACTGTTTAGTTTTTGTGTGAACCCAGGATGTTTTAGGCGTTTTCTTATGACAACTGGATTGTCTTAATGGAATCAGCGAAGTGCGAATGGTATAAGTAAATATCTTTTAATATTCTGCTCTTCTTAATAAAGAAGAGCAGGTAGTTAAACAGCAAAGGAACTGTCTGTAAGGACCCAGTCCTTAATATTTTCCTGAACAAAATCACTACT
>JAUZPB010000171.1 GCA_030706145.1 Bacteroidota bacterium | reverse complement strand
GTTATGGAATGCCTTTATATTGCGCAGGAACAGAACGGGTATATAACAAACGAGGTAATGCAGGAGATAGCTTCAATTCTTCAAATAGATCCTGTTGAGGTCCTTAGCGTTGTTACATTTTATACGATGTATCACAAAAAGCCTGTTGGCAAATACCACGTTCAGGTCTGCACCAATGTTTCCTGCATGCTGAAAGGCGGATATGAGATAATGGACAAGGTAGTTGAAAAGCTTGGTATTAAAGCTGACCAGGTGACCCCTGATAATAAATTCTCAATTGAAGAGGTTGAATGCATGGGGGCATGCGGATCGGCACCTATGATGTCAGTTAACTATGATTATTATGAAAACCTGACTAAAGAAAAGGTCAGTGAGATACTCGACTCCTTAAAATAGGACTATAATAGACTTCTTAACAGAATGGACAAAATGGAAAAGATTTTATTACCTGATATAAAAAACCTGCATCAGATAGATGTTTATATTCAAAACGGCGGATATGAAGCCGTAAAAAAAGCTTATAAAAGAACTCCTGACGAAGTAATAGATGAAGTTAAAAGATCAGGACTGCGTGGAAGAGGCGGCGCTGCATTCTTAACAGGACTTAAATGGAGCTTCATGCCTAAGAACACAGATAAACCAAAATATCTGTGTGTAAATGGTGATGAGAGTGAACCCGGATCTTTTAAGGACCGTCAGATCTTTGAGTTTAATCCCCATGCTCTTATTGAGGGAATTACAATAGCTTGTTATGCTATTCAGGCAAAAGCTGCTTATGTTTATATAAGAGGAGAGTATCATAACTGGATACAAATGCTTCAAAAAGCTTTAGATGACGCTTATGCCAGGGGATTTGTCGGTGAAAAAATGCCTGAAACACTTGGCGGCAGCTTTAGCTGCAATATTTACATTCATAAAGGCGCAGGAGCATATGTCTGTGGTGAAGAATCTTCACTCATGAACTCAATTGAAGGGAAAAGAGGTTATCCTAGAGTAAAGCCGCCTTTCCCGGCACAGTTCGGTCTGTGGGGCTGCCCTACTACTATAAATAATGTTGAAACTATATCTAATGTCCCAACAATTATAAATAAAGGATGGGAATGGTTCTCTAAGATAGGTGAGCCAAGGCATCCTGGTACACTGCTTTTTGGCGTAAGCGGGCATGTTAATAAGCCTGGCGTATATGAACTTCCAAGCGGCGTGCTGCTTACTGATCTGATATATAAATATGCTGGCGGAGTGCCTGGAAATAAAAAGATCAAATGCGTTATTCCCGGCGGCTCTTCAATGCCCCCTTTAAGAGGTGATCAGCTTGAAGGAGTTAAAATGGATGCCGAATCACTAAAGGCTGCAGGCTCAGCAATCGGAACAGGCGGAGTTATGGTAATGGATGAGGATACAGATCTTGTGCGCGTCCTTGCCAGAATAGCCAAGTTCTACAAACATGAAAGCTGCGGGCAATGTACACCATGCCGCGAAGGTACAGGGTGGATGCTTAAAACACTAAACCGCATTGCAAGGGGAGAGGGTACTTCATCCGATCTGGACCTGTTGACTGATGTGGCAAAAAATATTGAGGGTAATACAATCTGTGCATTGGGTGATGCTGCTGCATGGCCGGTTAAATTTTTTATTCAGCGCTTTAGAGAAGAATTTGAAAAAGCTGTAAAACCTGAAGTCTCCATTCCGGTAGCAAATAAGATCCATTCAATGAGAAATACAGCTGTCCCTTTGGCAGAAATTAAAAAGTAATAAGTGCTGCTTCGGTAAACAAAAAATATTAGCTAGTCAATATATATAGCGTAAAAGAGGGCAATGAGCGACAGAAAACATGTTTTAATCTATACTGATGGAGGTAGTCTTGGCAACCCGGGTCCAGGGGGCTATGGCGCCGTTGTCATATATAAGGATAAAAGAAAAGAGATCACAGGTGGATTCCGTCTTACAACAAATAACAGGATGGAGATTACTGCTGCAATCGAAGGACTAAGTACATTAAAGGAAAACTGCAAAGTTACTCTCTATACGGATTCTCAGTACCTGGTTAATTCAATTATGAAGGGCTGGGCTAAAAAATGGAAATCCAATGGCTGGAAAAGAAATAAAAAGGACAAGGCTGTAAATGTAGACTTGTGGGAAAAACTGCTTGCCCTTTTAGATAAACACGACGTCGAATTCAAATGGCTCAAAGGTCATGCCGGTCATATTGAAAATGAGCTTTGTGATAAGCTGTCAAAACAGTCTGCCTCTTCAAGAGATCTTCCTGTAGACCCTGGTTATAAACCAGATGAAGTCTGAGCCTTAATCCTTAAGCTATTCTTATATTTGCTTTCACTTCAAAAAAAGTTTCAAACAAAAGAGTTTTAAAGGATTTGATAATAACAAAATCTTCTCAATAGGATTTTGTTATTATCAAAATTCTTTAAGCAAATATCTGCGCAATAATTCCGCCTATTGCAAAAGCAAATACCCAGGTTCCACTCCAGATAATAAGTCCTTGTTTCCAGCCTCTTTCTTTAAGCATTATTACAAATGAAGCGATGCAGGGAACAAAGAGTGTAATTGTAGTTAGCGCTACTGTTATTTGCATAGGGCTTAAACTTAGGTGAAACAATCCAGCTGCACCAAAATCACGTCTTACCATACCCATTACAAATGCATTTGCAGCTTCCTTTGGAAGCTTTAACCATTCCGTTGTAACTGGGGCTAGCAGGTTCTGCCATACATTAAGCAGTCCGGTTAACTCCATCAGTCCAACAGCAAGAGCGCCAACGAAAAACCAGAAGCTTGCTTCTTTCATAAAACCATATGACCTGTAGAACATTTTTTTTATTATGTTCTCAAGCTTCGGCATTCTCATTGCTGGGAGGTCTATTAGCAGAGGTGAGCTTTCACCGGGCAAAAATCTGTTAAGAGAAGTTGAAAGTCCAAGAAGTACAACAACAATAGTTACAATATAAATTACCGTGGGAATAAGTCCGGCAGAGCTCATAAGCACAGTAATTACTGCAAGCTGTGCAGAGCAGGGAATAACAAACTGAAGTATAGCTGTAACTATAGTTTTTTCACGTTCTGTTCCTAAAAGCCTTGTTGTAATTGTAGCCATAGTAACACATCCAAATCCAAGAAGCAGTGGAATAACAGCCCTTCCATTTAATCCAAGCTTATTAAGCGAACGGTCAAGCATCGTTGCAAGGCGGGGAAGATATCCTGAATCCTCTAAGATTGCCATAACGAAATAAAAACCCATTACAAGCGGCAGTAAAAGGAATAATAAATAGGTAATGGTCATTGTAATTATTCCGAATTCTCCGAAAAATAGCCTCACAAAAGGATTCTTAAATGTAAATTCAGTTGTAGTCCCATGAGGGGCAGATATCCTTTTGAATTCCTGCGCTTTTTTCGGATCGGCATTCATTCCACCTGTAAAACTGTAGGACTTTGTGTCTGTCACATTGTCATTATCATCAAGTATGTGAACAGTTATATCGACAGGCGTATATTTGCCAACGAAAGATTTTACATGATATTCAAATTCGCCTTTCCCAAGTGTATTTTCTGTATATTTTACAATTCTTTGCGAGACAAGATCGCCAATGAAAAAGTACACCAGGAGGAGGACAAAAGCCAAAATCGGTAATCCTGTCAAAGGGTGCAGTGAAAGCCTTCCAAGAGTGTTAAAAAACTCTCCTTTTTTCGTATCTTCAAATTCAACATCAGATACAATTTCATTTACCCTGTTGCGGCGGCTTATATATATTTGTTCTCTCTGGTCAGCATTGCCACAAGGTACGCCATGCTTTTTTGCAACTATTTCATCGCCTTCAAGTATTATAAGCGCTTCAGCCTGTGAGCCAACCCTGTCTAAAGTTTTATGCAGCAGGTGATGAAGCTCCTCAGAATGGTTTCCTTCATGGGCATTTTCTATTGCCCACTCAAGTTTGTCAAATCCAAGTTTGTTTACAGCCGAAGTTTCAATTACCTCGACTCCAAGAAGTTCAGATAATCTTTTAACGTCTATTCTTATGTTTCTCTTTTTAACTTCATCACTGAAGTTCATAAGTACAGTTACTTTCTTTCCCATCTCGATAAGTTGAAGCGTAAGGAAAAGATCTCTCTCTAGGTGCAGCGCATTTACAACATTAAGTATTATATCACCAGAGAGTATAACGTCTCTTGCAACTGTCTCTTCGTCATTAAACGAGGAAATACCATATACTCCAGGAGTATCATATATATCGTAATCCTTAAAGCTGCCTTTTGTTATGGAGATTGTGGTTCCAGGGAAGTTCGAGACGTCTACGTACATCCCGCTTAAATGGTTAAAAAAAAGTGATTTCCCGACATTTGGATTCCCGGCAAGTACAACTTTGTTTTCTTTTGTATTTGAACTTAATAACTCGTCTACTTCCGGATGCGGATGCCCATTTTTATGCTGCTTGTTTATTATTGTATCAGATTTCATTATTTGTTGTTTTTTCAGCTTAAAGTAATTTCAATTTTCTTTGCAAGATCATAGCCAATAGCGATTTCCTGTCTGTTTCTTTGCAGGACCACGGTTCCTCCCGGAAGACGTTCCATGCAATAGACCTTTGTACCTTCTGTTACACCGAGTCTTATTAATTGTACCTTTACAACTCCAGCAGGGAGTGATATAATTGTTACATATGAACCTTTTCGGGCTTTGTCTAAAGTTAATTTATCCATTTTGTTTATCGCAGTTCCTATCCTTGCAATTCCCGAAGACGTTAAAGCTATAATGAGATATATCAAAATCCAATTCTTCTGCTACTTTTGCCAGTATTTCATCTAATCCTGGAGTATTGAATTCCACTATCTTTCCACACCTGGTGCATACCAGGTGCTCATGGTTCTTATTCTCAAGGTTGCTTTCATAACGGTTTGTGTTATCCCCAAAATTTCTTTTGCTTAGTATTTGGCATTGTTCTAAAAGTTCAAGTGTGTTGTATACAGTTGCTCTTGAAACGTTGGATTTTGAATTTTTCATCGAGATGTAGAGCTCATCGGCTCCGAAATGTCCCTTGTAACTAAGAGCAGCATCCAGGACTTCAAAACGCTCTGGGGTAATTCGGTTATTGCCGCTGCGCAGGAATTTTCGGAACTGTTCTTCGGCTTTGCTTTTCACTTTATTTGCGTATTTTGTTCTTATTTAGATTTAGTCTTCGTAAAAATAGAATTTTTGTGCTTCATTATCAATAATTTTCTTTAAAAACTTAATTTTATTTCCTTTGGAATCACTTAAATTACTTCATCTGTTTTTTTAATGCTTTTATATTTATTCAATTTTCTTTAAATTTTAACAAAATAGGGGTCCATAGGAAGAATTATTTTGGAGAATTTTTGAGGTATGGGGAATTTTACCCCCTTTTCTAGTGTTTTAAGAACTAATTAACCGTTCTTTTTATTAATATAGGAGGGCCATATGTCAAAATCTTTTGAAATTCTTGAACTTGTCGGTATTTCTACCGAAAGTGCTTCAGATGCAGTTAAAAATGTTATCTTTGAGGCTAATAAGATTAGCCCGGTTGCCTGGTTCCAGGTCTCTGAAGAAAGAGGCAGGGTAACACCCGAGGGAAAAATTGAATTCCAGGTAACCGTGAAAGTTGGTCGTAAACTTAATAACAGTAAATAACGGAGATATTATAATGGCATTAAAACAAGGAGATAAAGCTCCTGATTTTTCACTCAGGGACAGTGATGGGAATTTGGTATCTTTGCACGACTTTTTAGGCAAGGATGTTGTTTTATATTTCTATCCAAAGGATAACACTCCAGGCTGTACACAGGAGGCATGCGATTTTAGGGATGCCACACCGGAATTTGACAGGCTTAATGCTATCGTCCTTGGAATAAGCGCAGATTCTGAAAAGTCTCACAAAGGCTTTACTTCTAAATATAATCTTCCATTTACTCTTCTGAGCGACCCTGATAAAGAGGTCATTCAGAAATATGAGGTCTGGAAAGAAAAGAATATGTACGGCAAGAAAACTATGGGAATTGAACGTACGACTTTCCTTATTGATAAAGAAGGCAAGATAAAGATGATATTCCCAAAAGTTAAGGTTGCAGGTCATATAGAAGAGATTCTTGACATGATAAATAGTGCCGAATACAAGGCTTAAACTATAAGGATCCAAATATGTTGTATGTTACCCGCAGGGAGGTATTTAGTGCCTCCCATCGCCTTCATAATGAATCCTTAAGTAGCATTGAGAATCGGCAGATCTATGGTAAGTGCAATAACCCTTACGGTCATGGCCATAATTATGTCTTAGAGGTTGTTGTTGCAGGTGAGGTCGATCCTATAACAGGATATGTTATAGATATTAAATCTTTGAAGGACCTTATAATTGAGCAGGTCGTAAGTAAGGTCGATCACAGGCACTTAAACTATGAAGTCGATTTTATGAAGGGGATAATCCCCACAACGGAAAATTTCGCTATTGCCATATGGAACCAATTATCTGGAAAAATTCCATCTGGCAAGCTTTATTCAGTCAAACTTTATGAAACGGAAAATAATTATGTTGAATACAAAGGAGAATAGCTCTATTAACCGCGATGTAATTGAGGCTCAGGTAAAATTACTTTTAGAGGAAATAGGCGAGGATCCAAACCGCGAGGGACTTCTAAGGACTCCCCACCGCGTTGCTAAGGCTTATGAATTTCTTACACAAGGTTACCACCAGGATATAAACAAAGTACTTAACGGAGCAATCTTTGAAGAAAAATATGATGAGATGGTAGTCGTAAAGGACATCGATTTTTTCAGTATGTGTGAACACCACCTTCTTCCTTTCTATGGCAAGGTCCACGTAGCCTATATTCCAAAGGGGAAAATTGTTGGCTTAAGCAAAATACCAAGGATTGTCGAGGTCTTTGCACGCAGACTTCAGGTCCAGGAAAGAATGACTCAGGAGATTGCCGATACAATTAGAGATTTCCTTGATCCTAAAGGTGTGGCTGTCGTCTCTGAGGCTAGGCATATGTGTATGATGATGCGCGGCGTCGAAAAACAAAATTCTGCCGCTACGGCCAGTGCAATGCATGGTTTATTTAAGGAAGATGCAAGGACAAGGGCCGAATTTCTAAATCTGATCTCCCATACTCATTATTAATATCAAAAAGTAATATTACAATAAAGCATGGATAAAAAAGATAAGATAATCTGGGTTACTGGTGCTAGCTCCGGAATAGGGAAGGAAACAGCAAAGGAATTTGCAAGAGCTGGATTTCGCGTAGCTGCAACCTCAAGACGGCATTCAATTCTTGAGATGGTCAACAAAGAGCTCTCAAGTGAAAACCTTTGTGTTGAAGTCTTTGCCTGCAATACTGCCTCTTCTGCCAATGTTGAACAGACTGTTAAGTCTATCTCAGCTGTTGGTCATATTGACTGCCTAATAAATAATGCAGGCATTACAACCTTTAAGCTTGCAGAGGAAAATTCAATTAAAGAGATAAAAGAGATCGTTGAGACTAACCTTCTTGGGGCAATATATTGCATCAAAGCTGTTTTACCTGAAATGATAGAAAATAAGGGTGGGACAATTGTAAATATTATCTCTGTTGCTGCAGAACAAGTACTAAAAGGAAGCAGCGCTTATTCGGCTTCAAAGGCAGGATTGCTGGCCTATACGGATGTACTAAGAGAAGAAGTTAGAAAATATAATATCAGGATAATAAACATTCTTCCCGGGGCGACATATACTCCAATGTGGCCAAAAGATATTCTTACCCAGCGCGGCGATGATATGATGAAGCCTGAGGAAATTGCGCAGCTTATTGTCTCGGCCTATCTGCACGACAAAAAAATGATAACTGAAAAGATAATTATTAAACCAATTGTTGGTGATTTATAAAAAGACTTAGTTTTTTATAAAGGAGCGATGAATATAATGGCAGGAACTGATGTATCGATTGTAACAGGGGCAGGAAGAGGTATTGGCAGATCAATTGCTGTTAGACTTGCAAAGGAAGGGCACAACTTAATAATTACCAGCAGAACCGAAAGGGAACTTAGAAGTGCAAAAGAAGAAATTGAATCCTTTGGTGCAGAATGTTCTTATTATGCAGGTGATGTTGCAGATCCACACTTTGTAAATAATACTGTCGAAGAAGTACTTAAGAGTTATGGCCGTGTTGATCACCTGATAAATAATGCCGGGATTGGGATTATTAAAAAAGTAGTGGACTCAAAGTTAGAAGAATTTCAAAGGCAAATTAATACAAACCTTTATGGTATATATAATTTTACTAAAGCTGTTTTGCCCGGAATGCTTGATCGAAGATCCGGTTCAATTATTAATATTTCTTCTCTTGCCGGAAAAAACTCCTTTGTGGGCGGAACTATGTATTCAGCTAGTAAACATGCTGTTATGGGCTTT
>JAUZPB010000170.1 GCA_030706145.1 Bacteroidota bacterium | reverse complement strand
CTTCCTAACATCAGCTTCTTCTATAATAAAACTAAATATCTTAGTTATACACTTTAAGATTGTCTTTCATAATTAAACTCAATATTCTTTTTTTTGCTTCTTGTAAAAACATTTCTATAAATATTTATAATATTAAAAAATTACATCGCGAAATATATTAACATAAACTACTATTTGATTTTATAAAGTTATTTTTTATCTTAAAAATAATCAGACATTTCAGCCTATTATACTTCAATTACACACGACATTTTGAGAAACAACTGAAATAATATAAAAGTAGAGCACCGACTAGATTCGGGTATTTGTATCAAGTCGTAAGGGATTTGTTTAATAACAATAAATATTAAAAATAGATTGGTATTTTCTTAAATCTTTTAGTCCCAGGTAGCAAATGAAAAAAACTGTACTCGACTATACACTAAAGATTCGTTTACCAATTACAATCTTTGTCATACTAACATCCATAGTTTTAACATACTACTTATCCCGGCCCGAAAGGGACGGCGTTGGCTACAGCCCGGATCAACCAATAAATTTTTCGCACAAGCTCCATGCTGGGACTATGGCCATTGATTGTAAATACTGTCATACTGGTGCTGATAAGTCACGCCATGCAATGATCCCATCTGTTAGTACTTGCATGAACTGCCATACAGTTGCACGCAAGGACAGACCTGAAATAATTAAATTAACAAAGTATTATGTAGAGGGGCGGCCAATACCCTGGAAAAGAATTCATAAGGTTCCTGACTTTGTGTATTTCAATCATAGCGTTCATGTTAACCGTGAGATTAAATGCCAGACTTGCCATGGAGAAGTTCAGAATATGGATAAGATAAGTCAGGTAAATACATTCGTTATGTCTGCTTGTTTGAATTGTCATAGGAATGCACACCAGATGCTTCCATATTTGAAGAATGTAAAGAATGGTCCAGATAATTGCTTTGCATGCCACAGGTAGGAAAAAAGGAGAAAATTTCATGCAAAATAAAATTGATCAAAATAAAACGAACCCATCTGGCAGAATAAAGCGCAGAATTTTTTTTGGTAAACTTACTAAAGCAATAGCTGCTCTGGCTTTATTAAAATTTCTTCCAATTAGATTTTTTTCAAATTATTCAGATAACATCTCTTCGAAAAATAAGATAACAGTAAAGGTTCATCCTTTAGCAGTAAAATATGGAACAAGAAAGGTTAACGGGAATGAATAACTCTAATAATTCAGATAATAATAGTTCAGAGGATATTAAAGGTTCCAGATTCTGGAGAAGCCTTAAAGAGTTAGGTAGTGATTCTGAGATAAATGAAACGAAAGCAAATGAGTTTATGCAGGGCGTTACAGATGATTTTGATATTAAACAATTGGCTGGAGTCTCAAGAAGAAAGTTTTTGGCATTGTTAAGTGCTTCCGTTGCCTTTGCAGCAGCTTCATGTTCTAACTATAAGGATAAGGGCGAAATAGTCCCATATAATAAAAAACCGGAGGAGATTACTCCCGGAATAGCTAACTATTATGCCTCGACTTGTACAGGCTGCTCAAATGCCTGCGGTATACTTATTAAGACTCGCGAAGGCAGGCCAATAAAGGTTGACGGAAATCCTCAGCATCCGGTTAACATGGGAAAGATTTGTGCAATAGGACAGGCCAGCGTTTTGAATCTCTATGACCCAAACCGCCTTAGAAAGCCAATTAAGATTTCCGGCGGAAGTCCCTCTGAGATCCCATGGACAAATGTTGATGATTTAATGATCCAGGCTTTAACTGAAGCTCAGAATTCGAATAAACAAATTGCAATTATTACTGGAAAGATTGTCTCTCCGACTGAAAGTAAACTTCTAAATGAATTTAAGGCTAAGTATCCTAACACACTATTTTATTCATATGAATTCTTTAATGATGACATTCGCCTCAACGCTTGGAAAAAAGTCTATGGCAGCGGACTTCCACCACTGATTAACTGGGATATGGCTAATGTTATTTTATCTCTTGAGGGAGACTTCCTTGGAAGTGAAGGACATTCGATAGAAAATATCAGACTCTTTTCATCAAAAAGGGATGGATATAATAAAAAAGAATTTAACAGGTTCTATTCAGTAGAAGGAGCCATGAGCCTGACTGGAATGAATGCTGACTATAGAATGCGCCTCAGACCTGATGCTCAGTTGGAATTTGTCCTGAACCTGCTTAATGAAGTAAATAACAGGTTAAACAAACCTCTTACGATAAATGGTAATTATTCACTGCATAGTTTTGCAATGCAGCATGGCCTTTCAGATAAGACAATTGACCTTTTAGTAAATGACCTATTATCAAATCGTGGCAGTGCAATTGTATATGCCGGCAGCAAGCTTCCCGAAGAAGTACATGTAGCGGTTAATGCACTGAATGAAATATTAGGCAATGCTAAATTATATAATAGAGATGAGCAGCAGATAGTTTTTTCTTCTTCATCGGATAAACAGCAATGGGAAGACCTCATTAATAATATGAAGAATGGGAATGTAAGTATAGTAATTCATTACGATACGAATCCTATTTATCATTTGCCAAAAGATTACGGATATGAAAGTGCACTAAGGAAGGTTCCTCTTTCAGTTAGTCTTACCGAGCAGGAGAATGAAACATCTTCTTTGTGTACTTACACATTGCCAATTAACCATGCGCTTGAATCATGGGGCGATTATAACATAAGGACAGGTATCTATAGCTTGCAGCAGCCTGTAATATATCCTTTATACACAACGCGGCAAAAAGAAGCTGCCTTAATGGTATGGCTAGCAGGAAATAAAGCTGCCTTTAAGGATAACATGTACCATGAATATTTAATGAGCAACTGGGAAAAGGGACTGTTCCAGTCGATGAATATGCCTGTTGATTTTAAGACATTCTGGTTTACATCTCTTGAAAACGGAGTAGTTCAAAATACAAAGGCTGGACGGGAAGGCATACAGCAAGGCTCATTTAGCAGATCCTCTGTTTCAGCCCTAAGCAGTAAGCCCCAGTCAAATGGTTTTATACTTTATATAAAACATAATTACAATTTGGGTGATGGCAAATATGCAAATAACGGGTGGCTTCAGGAACTGCCGCATCCAGTTTCAAAAGTAGTCTGGGATAATTATGCTGCCATCTCTCCTGAAACAGCGAAAGAGTTAAATGTTGAGACAAACGACAAAATAGAGATAACAATTGGAAACAGAAGGCAAGAGTTCCCGGTTTTTATTCAGCCTGGTACAGCTGATAAGGTTATTGTAGTTGAAGCAGGTTATGGCCGCTCAAAAGCCGGAGATGTAGGGAGTGATATTGGTGTAAATACAAATGTGCTATTAACAAAGGATATACAATTAGCTCCGTTTATCTTTAATAATATTGCTGTGCAGAAAGCACATGGCTCTTATAATCTTGTTACTACGCAGGAGATGCACTCACTGGATGAAACAAGAGTAAAAGATATGCATCTAAAGCGCGGGATAATTCGTCAGGGCACTGTGCAGGAATTTAAGGAAAATCCAGGATTTCTTGAAAAAGAAAAACGTGAGCAGCCAAGTGTAAATAAGGATGTTCAATATAAAAATGTAAAATGGGGAATGGGCATTGACCTTAATAAATGTATAGGCTGCAATGCATGTGTAGTTTCCTGTGATGTTGAAAATAATATTCCTGTTGTTGGAAAAGACCAGGTTGACCGCGGAAGGATAATGCATTGGTTCAGGGTTGACAGATATTATTCCGGCACTCCGGAAGATCCCATAGTATACAACCAACCAATGCTTTGCCAGCACTGCGATACTGCGCCGTGCGAAAATGTCTGCCCGGTTGCTGCTACGTCTCATAGCCCCGACGGGTTAAACCAAATGGCATATAACCGATGCGTCGGAACAAGATATTGCTCAAATAACTGCCCTTATAAAGTAAGAAGATTTAACTTCTTTAATTTCCGCGATCATTTCGCAGATGGATATTATCAGCAGGAACCAATTGAGCTGGTTTATAATCCTGAAGTTACTGTTCGCTCTCGTGGTGTAATGGAGAAATGTACTTTCTGCGTTCAGCGCATTATGCTTGCAAGAGAAAAAGCTATCGAGGAGAACAGACCGCTTAAGGGATCCGATGTAGAAACAGCTTGCCAGCAGGCTTGTCCTTCAAGAGCAATTGTCTTTGGAGACGTAAATGATCCAGAGTCAGTAGTCTCTAAGCATAGGGTACATGAACTTGGCTATCATGTGCTTGCAGAAATTAATACCCGGCCAAACATTACGTATCTTGCAAAATTAAGAAACACATTACCGGAGGATAAAGCGTGAGTTTTGATTATTCAAAAGAGATACCGATAATTGAAGGAGGCCCAAAGCTCGCTGATATAGATGATGTTATTGCAAGACCTCTTGATACCAGACCAGATAGAAAGTTTTATATCGCTTTATCTATTACACTGACAATGCTTGCAATTGGAGCCGTTAGCCTTGGCCTGACATTCTATTACGGTATTGGCATGTGGGGTAATAATCAGCCCAATGGCTGGGCTTTTGATATCACTAATTTCGTCTTCTGGATCGGGATTGGACATGCAGGGACTCTTATTTCAGCAATCCTTTTCCTGCTAAGGCAAAAATGGAGAAATGGTATTTCCAGGTTTGCCGAAGGTATGACAATCTTTGCCGTTATGACAGCCGGCATTTTCCCTCTTATTCACGTAGGAAGGCCTTGGCTTGCGGCTTATCTTTTCCCGTATCCTAATGAGCATGGAATATGGATAAACTTTATTTCACCGCTTATTTGGGACGTATTTGCCGTCAGTACTTATTTTACTGTCTCTTTGATCTTCTGGTACGTTGGACTTATTCCTGACCTTGCAACGTTAAGAGACAGAACCGCAGGCAAGATAAAAAAAATCCTTTATTCCATTTTTAGTCTGGGCTGGCGCCATTCAAACAGGCACTGGCACCACTATGAAATGGTGTATCTTGTACTTGCCGGTTTTGCTACTCCTCTTGTACTTTCTGTTCATACCATTGTAAGCTTTGACTTTGCTGTATCTGTACTGCCCGGCTGGCATACAACTATTTTCCCTCCATACTTTGTAGCTGGTGCTGTTTTCTCAGGCTTTGCCATGGTTCAGAATGTACTAATATTCGTTAGAAAAATTTTCAACTTTGAACATATCATTACAATCAATACACTTGAAAGAATGAACAAAGTTATCATTCTGACCGGCTCTATGGTTGGTTATGCCTACGCTATGGAATTTTTTACGGCATGGTATAGCGGTAATCCAGCAGAACAATTTGTTTTTATTAATAGAGCATTTGGACCATATGCATGGGCTTATTGGACAATGGTAAGCTGCAACGTAATATTCCCACAACTGTTCTGGTTCCGCAAGATAAGAAGAACAATTCCTTATATGTTAATAATTGGTATTCTTGTTAATGTAGGAATGTGGTTCGAAAGATTTGTAATTATTGTTACTTCTCTTTCAAGAGATTATCTACCTTCAAGCTGGAGAATGTTCTATCCGACTTTGACTGATCTCGGGATACTTACTGGCAGTTTCGGACTTTTCTTTACACTATTACTTTTATTTATTAAAACTCTTCCTGTTGTTTCAATTTCTGAAGTAAAGTCAGTTCTTGAAGGAGCACAACCTTCTCATTTGCATAATGGATCAGAGGAAGTAATTTCTCATTCTTCGAATGACTCGGGAGTAAATCATGCCTGATAAAATCATTCCTGAAAAGATACTTTATTCTGTTACTGGGATCTTTGACCATCCTGATGAGATAATTAATGCAGCAGAGCAAGCAGAGAAAGCAGGTTACAAAAAGTACGATATAAACACGTCTTATCCTGTCCATGGCATGTCAACTGCAATGCGTATTGGCCCATCTAAACTTAGTTACATTGCTCTTGTCTTTGGACTTTCCGGTACTACACTGGCTCTGCTTTTTATGTGGTATGTTTCATCATGGGACTATCCGATGGTCATTGGTGGAAAACCTTATTTTTCTCTTCCGGCTTTTATTCCTATAACTTTTGAAGTTACAGTTTTGCTAGCTTCAATAATGACTGTCGTTGCGATGCTGTTTATTTTCTTTAAGCTTCCTAACAATAGTCATCCTTTGCATGATACAGACTATATGAAGATGGTCTCATCTGACCGCTTTGGTATAAGCATACAGGCTAGTGATCCATTATTTGATGAAGTAAAAGTAAAGGATTTTCTGCAAAATCTTGGTGCCCATCATATAACTCCGATTTATTTTGACGAGTCTGAAATATCTGTCAAAAATACTGTCTTCGAACCAAAGTTTATCGGATTCTTACTTGCAGTTTTTTTTGCAACTGCAGGTTTTACTTATTTTAGTTTGAACTACATTCTTGCCTGGGGACCATTTAACTGGATGTGGAACCAGCATAAATTGAATCCTCAAAAAAGAAGTGAGCTTTTTAGCGATGGATTCGGAATGAGAATGCCGGTTGAAGGGACTGTCGCAAGGGGATATATGCCTTATCTTTATAAGGGCAATCAGGCCGCAGCATCAAAATATATGATCAATCCACTTTTGCCAACAAAGGAAGTCCTTTCTATGGGACAACAAAAATTTGTTACTTTCTGCAGCCCTTGTCATGGATATCTTGCGAAAGGGGATAGCAGGCTGCGTGGTCAATTCCCAAATCCACCTAGCCTGCATTCGGAAAAAGTCAGAAACTATCAGGATGGCGATATTTATCATATAATAACAGAAGGACAAAACACAATGCCTTCTTATGCAAAGCAAATTACAAGAGAAGAAAGATGGGCTATTATTCTTTATCTGAGAGCCCTTCAAAGGTCGCAAAATGCTAAGGAGACTGACATAAAATGAATCCAAATGATAGCACGGAAAACTTTGCTAAAAATATTTCTATGCAAGAACCTATAAAGCTTCCTGGCTCCATTAACATAACAGGATGGATATTACTTATAATTGGAGTACTTGCAATTGCAATATCGTTCTTTGTTGACAGGGAAAGGTCTTCATTTAACCTGCTGATCATGTTGATGTTTCTTTTGAGTATAGGTTTAGGCTCCTTATTTCTCGTTGCACTTGAATACGTTGCCGGAGCAGTTTGGAGCACGCCTGTTAGACGGGTAAGCGAGTTCCTTTCATCTTCTCTGATATTTTTGCCAGTCGTTGCGATCATACTTATTTTCAATATGCACGACCTGTACCACTGGACGCATAGTGAATATGTTCAAAGCGATAAGATATTATCTCAGAAGACCCCTTACCTTAATTATGTCTTCTTTATTATTCGGGTGGCTTTTTTTATTGGGATTTGGCTTCTTTTTTATTTCCTTATAATAAAGAATTCAAGGAAGCAGGATAAAACAGGTGAGCAGGTATTAACAAAAAGGAATACTAATCTTTCGGCTGCCTTTATACCAATTTTTGCCCTTACAATAACCTTTGCCTCAGTTGACTGGATGATGAGTCTTGAGCCGCACTGGTATTCAACAATTTTCGGAGTTTATTACTTTTCAGGTACTGTTCTGGCAGCACTTGCTTCAGCTACACTCATCATTGTCTTGCTAAGGCAGAAGGGCTATTTCCCTGTAAAGCTCCTTCAGGACCATCTCTATAGCCTGGGTGCTCTGATGTTTGCTTTTATTAATTTCTGGGCATATATAGCTTTCAGCCAGTATATGCTTATCTGGTATGCAAATATTCCTGAAGAAACCTCCTGGATGCTTCAAAGGTGGACGGGAAGCTGGAAATTTGTCTCAATAGGTTTGATCATTGTTCACTTTATTGTCCCTTATTTTGCTCTTCTATCACAGCCAGCAAAGATGAACCCTAAAAGGTTAATAATTATGTCTATATGGATCCTTTTTGCCCATATATATGACCTGTACTGGATAATAATGCCAACATACAGCCGTGATGGTGCAGTCTTTGGCTGGATGGAACTTGTTTTCCCGGTTGCTCTTGTTGGACTAATAATAGTGCTATTTTCATACAAGCTAAGAAACAATAATCTTGTGCCAATTGGCGATCCTAAATTAGAAAGAGGAATTAATTTCCGGCTTTAATTAAAAGGTTTAATATTGGATTTAATATATGGGAAATGAATCAAATCTTAATAAACAGCAGAAGATTGAAGAGGAAATTGACTTCCAGAAAGTCTTAAAGACTCCAGGAAGGTGGTTCGGTCTGGTCTATCCTTATTTCTTTACAATATTCTTAATTGGTGGAATCTATTTTGTTGATAGCATGAATACAGCATATCACAATAATATTGCTCCTGTGTTGACTGATTCTACAAATATATTTAACGATATTGCAAAACCTGTAAAGGAAAGCACATCAAATGGAGTTGACCAGAATATTATTAAGAAACCACCACAGAATCTTATAGATAAAGG